>CAMKEX010000046.1 GCA_946411695.1 uncultured Lachnospiraceae bacterium | reverse complement strand
GGGAGACCATGGTCTTGCAGCTCTCGATCTCGAAATACTTGATATCCTGGTTGAGAAGCTCGGAGATGCTCTTGCCCTTGATATCCGCGCCGACAGAGAACATGTCGGCTGCAAACTCGTCAATATCCAGATCCGCAATGGCGGCAAGAATATTGGCGGTGCGTCTGTCCTTCTCGGTTGTTGTCGGAGACTGGAACTTCAGTGTGTCGGAGAGGATGGCGCCCAGAAGCAGCCCTGCCAGATTCTGCGGGATCGGAATCTGGTTCTCACGGAACATGGTTGCAACGATGGTCGCGGTACTTCCTATGATCTCATTTCGGAAAGCGACAGGACGCTTTGTGGAGAAATCATTGATCCTGTGGTGGTCAATGACTTCCAGCACTTCCGCCTTGTCGATTGCGCGCACGGACTGGGAAAACTCGTTGTGGTCCACGAGGATGATCTTCTTGTTCCGGCTGTTCATGATGTGATAGCGCGACGCACAGCCCACGATCCTGTCATTCTCATCCACAATGGGATAGGCGTGAAAACGGGTGCGCATCATCTTGGTTCCGACGTCCTCGGCAAGTTCGTTGGCATAGAACTTGACGACCTTGGTCGCCATGAGCTTGCTGATGGGAGGCGCGAAATAGGCGTAACGGGAAGTATTCATGGTACTGTGACCGGAGATGATCACGGTGCAGCCGTTCTTCTTCGCTACTTCCAGGACTTCATCGGACACCTTGTCCGTACGCACCAGGATGAGAAGGCCTGCGCCCATCTCGATGATATTCTTCTGCGCTTCCGGATCATCGCCCGCCACAACGATCTTGTTCTTGATATCGTGGATCGCGATATCTTCTTTTGTGATGGCAACGACAGAGACACGGCCGCGGATGTGTCGGTCGGGCGCGCGGTAAATGATCTTTCCGCTGATGGCGGTATTGATATTTTCCGGAGAGACGTTCTCCAGAAGCTTTTCTGTCTCGGCAGTATCGCCCATGGCGACCAGGCCGATATCGTTCATGGTCAGCATGCCGACGACGCGGTTCTCCTCATCAACGACACCGCAGGTCTGCTTGCCTGCGCCGTGCATGAGCTGGATCGCCTCGTATATGGTCTTATCGGGCATGATCGTGGTCGGTTCGTCGATCTCGATCTCCGACATTTTGACACGGGCATCCTCAAGAAGCATCGGTTCCGGGAATCCAAACCGGTCCAGGAGATATCTCGTCTCCGTACCGATCTTGCCCAGCCTGCAGGGGATTGCTTTGACACCGTTGGCCCGTTTAAAAAAGGCGTATCCGATCGCAGCGGCAATGGAATCTGTATCCGGATGCTGATGACCGGTGACATAAATGACGTCCTGCTTCATTTTTTTACCTCACTTATATAGACGTGACTGTACTTGACAAGTTACCTTTCTTCCCGATGATCTGCAAACTCTCTTTCGGGCCCCGGATCCGGGAGCAGCATTGACTTCCGGCTGCGGGTCATCCGAAAGAGCAGCGGCTGCCGTCTGCGGCAAAGATCAATATCCGTAAAAAGGTTCTGCCTGATCATACTCCTGTTCGCCGTCAAGGCTTTCTGCTTCTTCAGAATCTTCCGCTGTCTCCTCAGGGTGGTCTGTCTCCTCCAGATATTCCTCAAGGCAGATCCCCGCTTCCTGGATTTTCCGGGCGTGTTTCTTTCCGACATACCTGTAATGCCAGGGTTCGAAAATAATTCCTGTAATATCGCTTTTATCTTTCGGGTAGCGAAGAATAAACCCGTATTTCCAGCAGTTTTCCATGAGCCACTGCTGGGTAAATGTGTTGACCTGGCTTTCGTCCAGACTCATGTTCTCCGAAGAATAAATATCGGCCGCGAGGCCCAGCTCATGCTCGCTGGTACCCGGAATCGCAACCGCAGTGGCCGCCAGATCCTCGGAGTCCTCCTGCTCATAGCCGGCATACAGCCAGCGGTCGATCTGCGCGTCAAAGAGGTCTACCTGTTTATTGTGGGGTCTGTAACCGGAGCAGACGATGGGATTTCCTCCCGCCTCCGCACAGTCCTCCAGCATCTCCATCAAGGGCTCATAACACTCGCTTCCGATCATCTGCCCGTTGGGAAGCGTGACCGGATCCGCCGTGTAGTCCTCCGGCAGATAATGCCATTTGTTGACGAGCAGAAGCAGGGGATCCTTGCTGAGCACTTCTTTTCTCTTTTCCCGCACCCTCTCAAATAAGAGGCGCTCCGCCTGGGAAGCAGGATGGAAGGAACTGCCCTGTCCGCTGTCAAGGATCTCCATGTATTCTTCACGGAGAGCGGCCGTTACCTTATCCATCTCGGATTCCAGTCTCTCTTCGGAATCCCTGCAGGTCTGTTCCGTTCCGGTCTCAATGACCCCCAGGGCGCTTCCTGCCGCCGCATCGCGGCAGACAGAAATCTGCTGAGTATAGGGTCTGACATCTTCCCCGCTGCCGTTAATCATGCGCAGGGCACCGGTCTCATAGGCGAGGACCGCGACAGAGGCAAGTAATACCAGAACTGCCGCTGCCGCCTTTGTCTTATCAGAGATTTTTACAGCCGCAGCAGAGATTCTGCTTGTTACAGTCCGGATCTTCCTGGCCGGAACTCCCAGCAGTCCTGCAGCTGCTTTACCGGTTCCTGTACTCTTTCCGGTTTCTTCTGTCAGGTCTCTTTTATTGTGATTTGTATCCGGGTCAATCTGCATTTCTCAAAGTATCCGTTTTCTGTTGCTTCCTGCCCCGCCGGTCCTTCTTCACCGGAACCGGCCTGTGCCTGTTTCATCAGGTCCGTCCTCGATCGGTTACGGTTCCTGACTGTCTTTCATGATCATTGTTCGAGGTATTCCTCTAGGCAGATGCCTTTCTCAGTGATCTCTTTTGCCGCTTCCTTTCCGACATAGCGGTAGTGCCACGGCTCGTAAATAATACCTGTGATCGCGGTCTTGTTCTTTGGATAGCGCAGAATAAAACCGTATTCCCAGCAGTGGTTGATCAGCCATTTCTGGGTGACTGTGTCCGCCTGTGCATCATCCAGGTTCTGATATTTGTAATCGCAGATGTCAACAGCCAGCCCAAGTTCGTGTTCACTGGTTCCCGGAACGGCCACCTCTGTACCGGCCTGCGCCTCTGCATCCTGTTTTTTCATTCCTTTTGCCATCAGGCCCTTGACCTGATCATCAAAGAGAACCACCTGCTTTGCATGCGACCGGTAGGAAGAGCATACAACCGGCTGACCGCCCGCTGCGCGGCAGTCATCAAGCATCTTCACAAACTCCGGATAACAGCGGCTGTCCACTGATTCTCCGTTTGGAATGGAGGACGTGGCCACTTCATCGTAGCCCTCCGGCAGTATGTACCAGGGATTTACCAGGATAAAACGCCAGTCGTCCTGCCTTGCGTATTTTCCGGATTCGGCAGCCGTCATATTCGTGGATTCCGCGGAATTCTCCGCAGAAGCTGCTTCCCGGTTCTGTGCCTGTTCCCCGCCTTCCGGGGCGGTCTCCGCAGCTTTTTGGTCCGGCGCGGCAGCTTCTTTGTTCTCTGCCTGCTCTCCGCCTGCCTCAGCGGTCTGTGCCTCTTTCTGCTCCGTGGCGGCAGTTCCTTTTTTCTCTGCCTGCTCTCCGCCTGCCTCAGCGGTCTGTGCCTCTTTCTGCTCCGAGACCGCAGCTGCGTCCTCATCCGTATTCATGTATTCCGGCTCTGTGCCTTCCCCGGCCTTCTGACCGTCGGTATCCGCCGATCCGGCAGGTGCTTCCTCCGCAGGTGCCTGCTTCGCAGACGTTTCCGTCTCCTTCCGGTCCTCCCGGGTTCCCGGATCCTCCTGCGTCTGTGCGGCTGTCCGGGGTCCGTCGCTCACCTTTGCGGAATTCCCCGATCGGAAAAAACGCGGAAAGATGAATATGACCGCAAGCAGCAGGACTGCCGCCCCGATCCCGATCTTCACGTAAAGAGCGCGAAGTTCCTGTTCTCTCTGCCGGCGTCCCTGCGCACGCTGACGCAGCCGGCGGCCCAGTACCGCCTGTCGGTCCGCGGCCTCCTCGTCAGGCAGGCCCCTTCCGCCATAGCCTTCTTCATACGAATCCTCTTCATAGGAATCTCTGTAAGAATCCTCATAAGGATCCTCATAAGAATTATTGCGGAAATCCTCATAGGAATCCTCACGGGAATTCCTGTAGGAGGAATACCTGTCCCTTCCGTAGGGAGTATAGCTGCCGCTTCCGTAGGAAGAATTACTTCCGCTACGGTAGTTATCTGTGCGGTAGCGGCCGTAGGCTCTGTTTTCCCTGCCGGTGCTGCGCCGGGAATCGCGGCCGCTGTAGAGAAGATCAGAGGAAAGTTCCTTGTCTTCGGGGCCTTCCGTTTTTCCCGTACGGCTGCCGGGGGTATTGCCGCGCACGATCCGGCTGCTGTCGTAAGATCGGCCGTCTCCATAGGACTGACTGCCTCCATAGGACCGGCCGCCTCCGTAAGACTGGCCTCCTCCATAGGAAGAGGAGCCTCTCCCGCTGCCATGGCCGGATCCGTAGAGGTCCTCCCCGCAGCGGAAATAATCGTTCTGCGGATTTGCGTTCACCTCTACACGATGACGCTCTCTGTAGGGACGCGCGGACTCGTCTGTGCGGTCCGGATAGCGGTAGGTACCGTCTCTGCGCTCAGAGGCGGTATCTCCCGCTCTGCCTTTGCCGGTGCTGCGGTCTGTTTCCCGCAGGTCAAAAAACTCCGCTGTTCTGCCTGCACTGCGCCGGAAACCCACTCTGTTCAGTTTTCTGCCGTTTTTGTCTTCCCCGCGCAGGGCCATACAAAACCTCTTTCCATCCGCAGCTTCTGCAGCTTATCTGTTCAGAGCTGCCTTATAAATCTCTACAAAATCATCCTCATAGAGCACGCGGGCACTTCCGCGCTTGCCGCCCGAGGCAATGATCGCGTTGTGCGCCATGATCTTGATCTGCTCCTCTGTGGGATCCACGCCGAGTTCATGAATGCTGGTGGGCATACCGATCCGGCGGTAGAAGTCCTCCATGGCCTCAATGCCCCTGATGGCTGTCTCCTCGTCAGTTGCGCCGGGCTCCACTTCCATAACATTGATTGCGAACTTGACAAATCTGTCGAGGCAGTTTTTGTAGACGTAACGGGCCCATGTGCCCCAGATCGCTGCAAGACCTGCGCCGTGAGTGACGTCGAACATGCCGCCCAGCTCATGCTCCAGGATGTGGCTTGCGAAATCGCGCTCCTTTGCGCCGCATCCTGTCAGGCCGTTGTGGGAAAGGCTTCCCGCCCACATGACCTCTGCACGTGCCTCGTAATTGTCGGGCTCCGCATGGATGATCTCCGTGTATTTTTTGACTGTGCGCAGAAGTCCTTCCGCGATGCTGTCAGTCAGTTCCATGTTGCCGTTGTTGGTAAAATATCTCTCCATGGTGTGCATCATGATATCGGTGCAGCCGCTCATGGACTGGTAATCCGGCAGAGTCATTGTGAGTTCCGGATTCATGATGGCGAATTTCGCGCGGGAGACATCGTTGCCGTGTCCGCGCTTAATGCCGGTCTTCTCATTGGTGATGACGGAGTCGTTGCTCATCTCGGAGCCGGCTGCCGCGATCGTCAGGATAACGCCTACAGGCAGGCATGCCGTGGATTTCCTCTTCTTCACAAAGAAATCCCATACATCGCCCTGCTCGGGGTCCGCGATACCGTAGCCGATCGCCTTTGCGGAATCGATGACAGAGCCGCCGCCGACTGCAAGAATAAAGTCAACGCCTTCTTTTTTGCCCAGCTCAATGCCCTCGTAGACCAGGCCCAGGTGGGGGTTGGGAACAACGCCGCCCAGAGAGACATGGCCGATTCCCTCTGCATCCAGAGATGCACAGACCCTGTCGATCAGACCGGAGCGGATCGCGCTCTTGCCGCCGTAATGGATCAGGACCTTCTTGCAGCCCTGTGCTTTCACCAGCGCGCCCAGTCTGTTCTCAGCGCCTTTTCCGAAGATCACTTTTGTGGGGGCATAATAATCAAAATCTGCAGTACGAATCATTCTTCCTGTCCTTTCCTTTCTTCAAAAAACCTGAATTACCACGCATCACACTTATTTTTTCATTGCGCAATACCCGTGACTTCAGCCGCGGGATATGCGGGCATGACCCGCTTGTGAGTCCTGAAAACTCAAATACTCAGCCGATCCGTATATTGGTATCGCCCGGATCCTCCCAGGTCTTCTCGCTGATGATAAACCTGGGGCGGTGCTTGGTCTCCATGTAGGTCTTGCCGACATACTCGCCTATGATGCCGATGCCCAGAAGCTGGATGCCGCCCAGAAAACAGAGGATACAGACCATGCTGGACCAGCCGGTGACAGTCGATCCCAGGAAGTGTGAGACGATCGACCAGATCACACCGATAAAACTGATGACGGCTACGATGCATCCGAATCCGGTGATCAGGCGGATCGGCTTTGTGCTCATGCTGGTGATCCCGTCCAGGGCAAGCGCCAGCATTTTGGAGAGCGGGTAATGGCTCTGTCCCGCGATCCTCTCGTGCCTTTCATAGTAGACGGAAGTGCTCTTAAAGCCCACCAGAGGAAACATTCCCCGCAGGAAAAGATTCACTTCATGGTAATTCTCAAATGCACGCAGAGCCCTGGCGGAGACCAGCCGGTAGTCAGCATGATTGTAGACAACCTCCGTCCCCATCTTGTTCATCATTTTGTAAAAGCCTTCCGCAGTCACCCGCTTGAACCAGGTATCGGTATCCCTGCGGGAGCGGACGCCGTAGACGATCTCACAGCCGTCAAGATACTGCCTGACCATTTCGTCCATGGCATTGATGTCATCCTGCCCGTCACAGTCAATGGAGATCGTGATATCACAGTACTCCTTGGCTTCCATGAGACCGGCCAGAACAGCGTTCTGGTGTCCGCGGTTCCTGCTCTGTGCGATCCCGACATACCGGGGGTCTTCCCGGGACAGTGACCGGATGATCTCCCATGTCCTGTCTTTTGAGCCGTCGTTGACAAAGAGGATCCGGCTCTCCTTATGAATCAGCCCTTCCCCCGCCAGCTGTTCGATCTTCTCGAGAAACATCGGCGCTGTGATCGGCAGAACCTCCTGCTCGTTGTAGCAGGGGATGACGATCCACAGGATCGGAAGGTTCCCGGGTGTGTTCTTTTTTAAAGTTTCCATCGCATCCTGATCTATCATATATGTCCGCTTTTTTCTTTTTTACGCGCAAAAAAGACGCGCAAAGGCCTCTCTGTACTGATGACCGAGCCCTGCCCTTGCTCCATCTCTGTAATCAGTATTGTAAACATGTGCATAGAAAAAAGCAAGAAATCAGTACTCTTTTTGCGCCGGTGCCCGTGACTGGTCCCAGTACACGCCCCCTCCAAGGGCGTGTACATGTAGCGCTGCTCGATCATGACACAATCACTGCAGTTTTTCGATTTTTGCGCGGAAGGTGATCCGCCGGTCGGTATCCATATCGTCAAAACGGATAATGTAGGCGGACCGGTCCGTGTCCACGCCTGTGATGGTGCCCGGACCGAAAATGCGGTGCCGGATCCTGTCTCCCTCCTTCAGGAGACTATCGTCCTTTTCCGGCCGCAGCCCGCGGTCACTGAGGCGGATGTGGGCTTTGGCCTCCCTGATCAGGTTTTCGTCCATGTCCGGCACAAAGCTGATGAGGGCCGGATCGATATCCAGCACAAAGCGCGATGGATAGCGGGGCGAGCCGTCAAAGTTGCGGCCCTGGGCCTCGCTCATATAGAGTCCCTTCTGCGCGCGCGTGACGGCGACAAAGGCCAGACGGCGCTCCTCCTCCATTCCCTCCAGAGTGCGGGTCTTGCGGGAGGGAAAAATCCCCTCGTTCATGCCGCACAGAAAGACATAGGGAAACTCCAGTCCCTTGGCCGTGTGCACTGTCATCATGCGCACCCTGTCATCGGTCCCGGCATCCGCGTCACTGTTGGAAAAAAGGGCTGCGTGGCGCAGGTAATCCTCCAGTGTCGTCTCCTCTCCGCAGGTTGTCTCGTAGATATAGACGGACTGCTTGAGCTCCGCCAGGTTGTCGAGACGCTCCTGGCTTCCCTCTGTGCGCAGCGCCTTCTCATAGCCGCTCTCATCCAGGATGGCGGAGAGAACCTCCGAGACGGGCCTTCCTGCAGATTCAGAGGAAAAGCGTTCGATGAGTTCTATAAACTCCTTCGCCTTTGTCCCCTTGAAAATGTCGTTGTCAATATATCTCCGGAGAGCCTCATAGAGAGACAGTTTTGCCGCTTCCGCCATCTCCCGCAGGAAAGCCATCCTGCGCTCTCCCATATTCCGCCGGGGCCGGTTGACCACACGCGCAAAGGAGAGGTCATCCTTGTAGGCGATCATTCTCAGATAGCACAGGGCATCCTTGATCTCCATGCGCCCGAAAAACTGCACGCCGCTGTAGATCGTGTAAGGGATCTCTTTTTTCAGAAAGGCCTCCTCCACACTGCGGGTCACGTGGTGAGCCCGGTAGAGCACCGTGATGTCCCGATAGGGAATCTCCTTCTGCGTGTGAAGGTCCTCTATCTTTTCCGCGATCCACTGCGCCTCTTCAGCAGTAGTTTTCGCGTGGTGGCAGACCGGGACAAACCCGCCCGGCAGCGTGGGAATGAGGTCCTTTTTGATGCGGATGGTATTTTTGCCGATCAGTGAATTCGCGGCATCCAGGATCTGGGGTGTCGAGCGGTAATTTTCCATCATCATGATGGTTTGGGCGCCCGGGAAATGCTTATCGAATTCCAGCAGATATTTGACGTTGGCGCCGCGCCAGGTGTAGATGGTCTGATCGGGGTCTCCGACAATAAAGAGATTTTTGTGATGGGCGCACAGTACGCTCATCAGCTCATACTGCAGATCGTCGATATCCTGGAACTCGTCGATCATGATGTACTCGAGGCGGCTCTGCCATTTCAGGCGGATATCCGGTCTCTGTGAAAAAATATAGAGGGAGAACTTGATCAGGTCATTGTAGTCCAGACCGAAACACTTTTTCTCCTGATACAGATAGCCGTAAAAAATAATGTCGGACGCGTCCTCGGCTTTCAGATATTTTGCGCGCAGGGTGTCCAGGGACATGGTGATCATATCCAGGTAATACTGCGGCTCTTTAAAGATCTTGCGGATCTCGATCATGTCCCGCGCCTGTCCGTAGGTCATGTCGCGCAGGGTCAGGCCCCGCTCCTCGTAGATCGTGCCCAGCATTGCGTCGATATCGGCGTTGTCCAGGACCAGAAAGCTTTTGGGATACTGGACCGCATTGCTGTCCTCCTGAAGAACGGAGACGCAGAAGCCGTGAAAGGTATTGATATAGCCCGTGTCGTTATCCCCGGTCAGCATGTGGATGCGCTGACGCATCTCGTTGGCGGACTTGTTGGTAAAGGTCACGCAGAGGATATTCCCGGGCAGAATGCCGATCTCATTTACCAGGAAGGCAAAGCGTCTGGAGAGGGCCCGCGTCTTGCCGGAGCCGGCACCTGCGATCACGCGCACGAAACCCTCCGTCGACGTGACGGCCTGAAGCTGAGCGGCATTGAGGCCCTCCAGTTCCTGTATATCCTGAAAATCGTCGTAGTCGTTTTCGTGCATGGCACTCCTTATTTAGGACTCCCCTGCGCCCGCCAGGAAATTGATGAACTGCTGGGCGGTACGGCCGGTGGCGCCGCCGCTGCGAAGTTCCCACTGGTTGGCCTTGAGGGCCAGTTCCTGCTCGCTGAGTGTAATCTGGGGATAGCGTTTGGCAAGTTCCTGAACGATGTGCAGATACTCTTTGTGGGAGGGTTTCATATAGCCGATGGAGATACCGAAACGGGCCACCAGGGAGAGTTTCTCCTGCATGGTATCCGAGCGGTGGAGTTCATCGTCGCGGTCCGCGCGGTCGGACCAGGTCTCGCGGATCAGGTGGCGGCGGTTGGAAGTCGCGTAGATCAGCACGTTCTCGGGTTTGGTCTCGAGGCCGCCCTCGATCACTGCCTTGAGGTATTTGTACTCGATCTCGAACTCCTCAAAGGAGAGGTCATCCATGTAGATGATAAACCGGTAGTTGCGGTTTTTGACCTCGGCGAGGATCCGCTGCAGATAGCGGAATTCGTGTTTATAGACCTCGATCATGCGGAGGCCGCGGTCGTAATACTGGTTCAGGATGGCCTTGATGCTGGTGGATTTGCCCGTGCCGGCATCCCCGTAGAGCAGGACATTGTTGGCGGCGCGTCCGCTGACAAACGCCTCGGTATTGGCGATCAGTTTTTCCTTCTGCAGTTCATAGCCGATCAGATCATCGAGCACCACATCGCTCGTCGCCGTGATAGGAATGAGGAAGTCGTCCTCTCCCGCAGCCGCGTAGTCCACCGGCCTTGCGGTACTGCCCGCGGAAGGCATTCCAGCGCAGGCGGCCGCGGAAACTGCCGGTCCGGCGGCAGATCCCTGTCCGGAGACATCGATCGCATTACTCCATCTCTCGTTGATTCGGAAAGCCTTGTTGAGGCCGAACATGCCCACGCCGTAATCCCGGTAAAAATCCGTCACGGCTGTGTACATATCGTTCTCGTCAGCTGCCTGCTCGAGCTTTACGCTCAGCGCCTGCACCTTCTCGGAGACACTGCGGTTATAGACTCTCTCTTTTTTGCCGACCGCGTGATAGTCCTCTATCACGGAAAAGACGTCCATGTCCAGCGCCTCTTCCAACGGGGAAAAATCATAGTCAAACAGCTTTTTGAACACGCGCAGATCATTTTTGACAA
Organism: uncultured Lachnospiraceae bacterium; assembly: GCA_946411695.1. Taxonomy (GTDB): domain Bacteria; phylum Bacillota; class Clostridia; order Lachnospirales; family Lachnospiraceae; genus CAG-791. The sequence continues at coordinate 11,456 of CAMKEX010000046.1, read as the reverse complement.
AGTGATTGACCGAGCCCTCGTTGGCCCCTGTCTTCTCGGAGACCAGCGTAAAGGGGGTCTCTGTCATAGCGAGCAGAAAGGCCAGATAGTTGTGCCACAGGTTTTTGTTGAATCCGTAGCGGGTCGCCAGATCCAGCAGTCTGTGGATCTGGTCCAGAATACGGCCGGTGAGTGCCTCCTTGTCATACATTCCGCGGTCAAACTCCCTGCAGACCTGCGAGAGCTGCATGAGGATACTGTCCTCTCCGATTTCGCGGTAAACGATCAGTTTTGAAGTCAGTCTGTACATGCAAATACCTCTTTTTATACTGTCCGGATGATCGAAAGATCAGAAAATGCCGACTGTTTTTATAGTACCATAAAAACAACTGTTCGGCATCAGAATCGTCCTGTTTAAAAACCGCCGATTAAAAATGCCTTTTCCGGCAAAAGCATGCCGGAAAAGGCCTGATAGAAAAATCTGCCGCTAATGAGCAGGCTCGCAGTGCCTGTCTTTTGTTTTATTCGTGCATGGCTCTGAGCAAGCAATGATCCATGCAGACAGGCCCGCAGACACCTGGTTCATCGATGTTCATTGCCGGCGCGCACTTTACAGCAGATGGGCGCGCAGTTCTTCGGGTGCGGATGCGCTGAGGTAAGCCGGGGCGACGTCGAAGACTGTGATGGCGCCGGTGCGGCCCTCTTTGCTCATTCTGGCAACAGCCCTGGCATAAGCTGCAAGGACGGAGCCGGTGAACTCGGGGTTGGAATCGAGCTTGAGACTGTACTCGATGACATGGCCGTGCTCTTTGTTGAGGCCGGTCACGCCGCTGCGGATGACGCTGCCGCCGTGAGGAAGTCCGGAATGATCGCGCTTCATTTCCTCCGCGCTGATGAAATGCACGGTGGTGTCATACTCGTCAAAGTAATTAGGCATGGTCTTGATCTCGTTCTCGATGCGGGCAAGATCTGCGCCCTCTTTGGCGACGACGAAGCACTCTCTGGTGTGTTTCTGACGGGTGGTGAGCTCGGGATTTTCACCCTTGCGGACGCTTTCCACTGCCGCGTCCACGGGAATGGTGTACTGGCGCGCATCTGCGACACCTTCGATCCTGCGGACAGCATCGGAGTGGCCCTGGCTGACGCCCTTGCCCCAGAAGGTGTAATCCCTGCCCTCGGGCAGAATGCAGTTCATGTAGAGGCGGTTGAGGGAGAACATACCGGGATCCCAGCCGCAGGAGATCAGGCCGACATTGCCGCCCTTTTTCGCCGCCGCGTCAACATTCGCGAAATGGGTCGGAATATTGGCGTGGGTATCAAAGCTGTCCACCACGTTGAACATCTCTGCGTATTTGGGGGTCTGGACGGGAAGATCCGTAGCGCTTCCGCCGCAGATCACCAGGACATCGATCTTGTCCTTCATATCTGCTGCCGCGTCCTGGGAAAGGACAGGTACGCCTGCTGTGCGGATGCTGACCGATGCGGGGTCACGGCGTGTAAAAACAGCCGCCAGCTCCAGATCATCGTTCTGCATGATCGCACTCTCCACACCCTTTGCCAGATTGCCGTAACCGAGGATTCCGATTTTGATACTCATTCCTGCTTTCTCCTTGCTTGAATAGCTCAATATGATTTTAAATGTACCTTTTGATAATCAGTTGGAAATGAAACTGCTTCGTCTGTGCAGTACCGGCCGCGGCACTTCATCACACAAACGTGTTAAAGTGTTTTAACAAGAAAATAGTATAACATCCCTTTAACCTGATAGCAATAAAAACCTGCCCCATAAATGCCATATTCACATTGTAATAATCAGTGGGATTTTCTCTCCGTTCATCCGGCTTTTCCCTGTGCGGCTGTCTCCGGCCGGGTCAGTATCCTATTTATTTCTATACATTTTTACGTTTTTATCTTTTCTTGTTTTTCCTAAATAATTCCTTTACTATTATTCTGTAAATCCACAAAACACACGCAGCACATCTGTATAAACGGCACAATTCTGAAGGGGAAAGTATATGGGAAACAAGCATAACACCATCGCAGAGATCATCGAAAAAAACGGGATCATGGTCATCGACGGATCCATGTCCACCGCCCTCGAGCATCTGGGAGCAAACCTGAATTCGAAATTGTGGACGGCCAAAGCGCTGGAGGAGTCTCCGGAGCTGGTAAAGCAGGTCCATCTGGACTACTTCAGGGCCGGCGCGGACTGCGGAATCACCTGCAGCTACCAGGCGACCATCCCGGGGCTGATGGCAAACGGCTCCACGCGGGAAGAGGCAGAGAAACTGATCGCGCGCTCTGTGGAAATCTTTCAGGAAGCAAGGGAGCAGTGGTGGGAAGAAGAAGGTGAGAAGGCAGGCCGCGCATGGCCCCTGTGCCTGGCAGGCATCGGACCCTACGGTGCCTATCTGGCAGACGGTTCGGAATACCGCGGACATTACGGTGTGGAGGATTCTGTACTGGATGAATTCCACCGCCGCAGAATGGAGATCCTGCACGAAGCGGGCGCCGACATTCTGCTGATCGAGACACAGCCTTCCCTGCATGAAGCACTCCTGGCAGCAGACATTGCCGAGGAGCTGGGCGCCGACTACTGGATCAGCTTCTCCTGCATGGATGACAGACACATCTGCGAAGGGGATCCCATCCGCAAATGCGCCGAAGCCTTTGCCAAGGATCATCCCCGCCTGCAGATGATCGGAGTCAACTGCACAAAGCCCGTCTTCATCGAGGGCCTGATCAAAGAACTCCGGGCGGGCCTGAACACCACAGAGGAGGGAAAAAAGATTCCAATCGGTGTCTATCCCAACAGCGGCGAGGAATACGATCCTGTCACCAAGACCTGGCACGGCGTCGGGGATTCCAAAAACTTCGGAGAATACGCTTTGGACTACATGCGGGCAGGGGCGGACGCCGCCGGCGGCTGCTGCACGACCGTGGCCTCCCATGTGGAACAGGTCATCGCTGCCAGAGAGACTTTCCTTGCCGGAGGAGCCGTACGGGCAATGACCGCGCATTAAGGAAGACCGTTTTACGGCGGTCGGCACAGGGCTGACCGCCTGCAGAATCAGAAGGGGGAAACAATTATGGCTGCTGTTACTGATTTTTTATATATGATCGATGACTTTCTCTGGGGGACCTGGATGACCGTCCTCCTTGTGGGTATCGGCGTTGTGCTGAGTATCCGCTTTGCATTCCGCTACCAGCGGAAGATCATCTTCAACTTCAAAAACACCTACGGCAAGATCGGGGCCAAGGGCGAGGGTGAAGGAACGATTTCCGGCTTCCGCGCCGCCTGCACAGCTCTGGCCAATACTGTCGGCACAGGCAACATCAGCGGTGTCGCAACCGCAATCGTGAGCGGCGGCCCCGGTGCTCTCGTCTGGATGTGGGTCTCCGCCTTTTTCGGCATGTCCACAAAAGCCTGCGAGATCATCATCGGCCAGCGCTACCGTGAGCATTACAAAAAGTCCATGAACGAGTATGTCTGCGACCGCTCGTTCGTACTCAAAAATGCCTTTGGCTGGGAGAAGGGTGCAGTCATCCTGGCTGTCTTCTGCTTTCTCTTCGGACCCTGGACCTGCTGCGTCCAGACAGAGGCCGTGACCAGCTCCATGAGCGAGGCCTTCGGCATCAATCCCCTGATCTCGGTCATTATCATCGGCATCACCTGCATCGTGACCATCTGGGGAGGTCTTCGCCGCATCTCCGACGTCATGTCCCGTGCGGTGCCGATCATGGCAGTCCTCTATATCATCATGGGCCTCGGTGTCCTGATCCTGAATTTCCAGCATATTCCCGCTGTCGTCGCCCTGATCTTCCGGAGCGCCTTCAGCCCCACCGCCGCAGTCGGCGGCTTTGCCGGCGCCACTGTCCGCGATGCCATCCAGTACGGTGTCGCCCGCGGCATCTATTCCAACGACGCAGGCACAGGCTACGGCATGATCGCCCACGCCTCCGCCCAGACCGACCACCCGGTCCGCCAGTCTCTCTGGGGTTGGGGTGAAGTCTTTATCGACACCTTTATCATCTGCTCCATCACAGCTTTCACGATCATCATGACCGGATCCTACACGACCAGTGACGCCACCAGCGGCGCCCTGACGACCGTGGCCTTCACCAATGCCTACGGTGCCATCGGCGGCAAGCTTACTGCCATCGCCATCGCCGTTTTCGCCTGGACGACCATTATCGGCATGTATTACACCTGCGAGAAATCCGTCAACTACGCCTTCGGGGACACCGAGCGGAACCGAAAGATGATGCCCGTCTACATGATCTATTACATGCTTCCCTGCGTCATCTTCTACAACATTGAGGCGGACGCCCTCTGGGCCTTCACGGACATCCTCTCCGCCCTCTACGTTCTGATCACGGTCTTCATCATCGCCGCAAAACACAAGGAGATCTTCCGCCTCTTCGACGATTTCTGGAAACGCTACCTACCCGAAAAAGAAGCCGGAAAGAATCCTCCCTATGTGACCTTTGACTGCAAGAGTCAGAACGACGAGAGGTGATAAGCCTATATCCGTCACGAGGTCCGGAGCCGCCTGACTGATATGTGAACTGTCAGGAATCAATCCGATCCGTAACAAAGGCGGTTCCCGACTGCCTGCAGAAATCATACGTTGATGATTCATGCGGGTCAGCGGGAACCGCCCTTTTTCATCTGCACAGCTTCCGGATGAATGCTGCCTTTATTCCGGAGACCAGGTTTCCTGCAGCTTCTCGATCTTCAAAAAGCCCGGGACCCTGACTGCCACCTGGTATTTGTCCTCATAGACGATCTCACCCGGCGTATTGGTAAATACAAGGAAGTAGGGATGATGATATCTATCCAGCAGCCACAGCGCAGGCCGTATCATTTTCATCATCTCTTCCGAATTCTCTGTTTTGAAAAAGCATACGACTTTTTCCTGGTTTTTGCACGGAGGGGGCCAGGGGAGATTCTCCGCAAACCATCCGTCGATCTCCCTGTACAGGTCTGCATCCTCCTCGTCCATCACATCGTCCTGAATCAGCTGCCAGCACATACTGAAAACGCCCTTTGCATACATGGTATTCTCTGCCAGCTCCAGGCCCTGTATGCGGACATATTTATAATTTATTTTCATGATATACCTCGGCTTTTCATTTCCTGCAATTCATTGCCCGTGATCTTTTCACTTCCCTCTAAACAAGGGACAGGACCCTGTTTTCTTTGCTGTGAGGTTCCTATATCCCCCGGCCCTTTCCGGTCATGCCGGTCCGTGTCTGCGGACGTCGGTACTCCGCCGCTTTGCCGGATAATTGCTATATAGATATAGTAATATACGTAAAACGGAACAATCAACTATAAATCATCATGTCTGATAGGATGAGAGGATAAGAGGATAATAAGATGAAACAGCCGGGGTAATTCCGGCAGATCCGGCTACCATTTTGTGCCGGTTTCGTATATTATAAAAAACGCATCCCTTCAACCGCCTGAACATAAATACAGGAAGCCAAAAATGAATACAAAACCCAAAGAAAAAGGAAGCAGGCCTTTGCCCAAAGTCCTGATTCCTGCCCTCTCCGCACTGCTCACATTCTTCATTTACTCCATCGTCTGCAAAAGCCTGCAGGTATTTCCTTTTTCCAAAGAAGGCCCGAACACCCTTGTGTGGGCTGACGCCTTCTACCAGTATCTGGACTTTTTTGGCTGGATGAAGGACATCCTGGCGGGGAAACAGTCGCTTTGGTACACCTTCAGCAGTTCTCTGGGTCAGAATTCCTCCGGTATTTTCAGTTACTATCTGGCATCTCCCTTCAATCTGCTGCTCTTCCTCTTTCCCAGGACGAAAATGCAGGTCTTTTTCAATATGGTCATCGGGCTGAAAATGTCCGCATGTTCCTGCACCATGGCCGTCTATCTGCAGGAGCGGGTCAGGAAACTGCAGCCCTGCTTTGTCCTGATTCTCTCGCTCTGCTGCGGCCTCATGCAGTACAACTTCTCTCAGTCCAGCAATCTGATGTGGATCGACGGCGTCTATATGCTGCCCCTGATCCTGCTCGGAGTATACCGCCTGGTCGACCGCGGAGATACCGTCCTCCTCAGCATCACGGCCGCCCTGTCCGTCCTCTTCTGCTGGTATACCGGCGGCATCAACTGTCTGGCGGCAGCCATGTATTTTCCGGTCGAGTGCTGTATGAAAGACTACAGTAAAAGCCGCAGGTCCGCCCTGTCTCAGTTGGTCCGCAGCGCCCTGCTCTTTGCCGCGGCAATGCTCACCGCCCTGGCCGTCAGCGCCTTCCTTTTCCTGCCGACTGTCCTGGCTATGCGCACAGGACGGGGCAGCGCTCTGGACTGGGCTCTGATCAAAAACGAACTGCTTGGCAGTCCTCTATCGGTGATCAGCGGCTATGCTCCCGGTGAGATCAGTCAGGAGGGATACGCCGCGCTCTATTGCGGAAGCCTTCCCTTACTGGGAAGCCTGGGATATTTTTCACTCCGCGGACGGCGGTTCAGAGAGAAAGCCGCCTTTTTGCTGCTTCTTTTCGTCTCGGTCCTTTCCCTCTACTGGCGTCCCCTCTTCATGGTCTTCTCCCTGCTCAAAGAAGCCGGCAGCTACTGGTACCGGTATGCCTATGTGGCGGAGATCTTCCTGATCATTACGTCGGCACAGTTTCTGCAGGACAGAAAAAAAATCCGCCGGATCCCTTTTGCGGTCACTGCCGCCGCATACCTGCTCCTGGCAGTCTTTGCCGACCGCGCCTTTCCCCATGCGGACGTCACCCTCTTCCGGCTGGGACTTGTGCTTGCCGCCGCGGCATGCCTCCTGCTCATCACAGCTGCCGTCCGGCCCCATCCGGTCATTCTGATCCTTCTCCTGATACTGTCCGCTGCCGAGCTGTCGGTCAGCGGCCTGCATGTGGCATCCAATTATCTTCGGGACGACGCACTGGCCTGCGGGGAATACAACGGCAGCCAGGAGGAGCTGGTGAACGCCGTCAAAAACGGAGAGGAGGGTTTTTACAGGATCAGCCAGAACATGACCAGAAGCATGGACTACCATTGGACGACCGCCAATCTGAACGAGAGTATGGGCTTTGGCTACATGGCAGTTGAAAACTACACTTCCTGCCCCCAGAACACCCAGATGGACATGCTGGACCGCTTCGGCTACCCCGTCTACTCTGACAGAATCCTTCCCAAGAGCACTTTCCTGCAGCCGGTGGATTCCCTGCTCGGCGTGCGGTATATCCTCTCGCCCTATGAAATCCGCGGCGCAGAACAGACCGGTCCGTCAGAGCCCCTGAACGGAAAACTGGCCTATCGAAACGATTATGCCCTCCCGCTGGCTTTCCGCAGCGCCCTGCCATCCGGCAGTTCTTTCCTGTCGGCCCCGGGTCAGGAGCCTGACAGTGAATTGCAGACGGATCCGGTTTCACAGTCAGATGCGGTTTCACCATCAGATCCTGTTTCACAGTCAGATTCGGATCTGCAATCAGATCAGGATTTACAGGCGGGTCCTCACGCAGGGACAGAGGAGGATTCCGATCCCGCTGCAGCCGAAGAAAATGCTGCGGCGCCCTTTGAATACTGGAACAGGGTCTACCGCGCCCTGACAGGTTCGGACCGGACAATTATGGAAGAGCTCGAATATACCAGAGATAAATCCGACGGGGAGATTTTGTATACGATCGATGTGCCCCAAGGCAATTACGCCGTGTACGGAAACATCACCCACCGCAAGGATGCCAACGCGTATCTTAATCTGAACGGCCGCTTCAACATTCCCTACGCCAGGTGGCAGGCCGTTCAGGTCTTCCAGGTTCCCTCCCATGCGGACGAGCAGACTGTGACCGTCAGATACAAGGCAGAATCCCTTCACAGGATCACCGATGTGAAATTCTACGGTCTCAATCTCGATACCTTCCGGGAAGTCACAGACCAGCTCCGGCAGGGGGCACCTTCCTCTCTCTCCCTTGGCAAGGGGAAAGTGTCGATCGAGACCGAAGGCAGAGCCGGGGAGATCCTGTTCACCTCCATTCCCTATGACGACGGATGGAAAATAAAAATGAACGGGGATAAGATCACCCCCGTTCTCTTTGATAACTGTCTGATCTGCATTCCCCTCAAGGATGGCGAAAACCGGATTCAAATGTCCTACACAGCCCCGGGGCTTCCCGCCGGGATCGTACTCAGTGTGCTCGGCATCTGTGCGCTTGCGGCAGCCGCCGTCCTGAGAAAACGCTCCGCTTCTTCGAAATAGTCCGATCACTGCGCTGACGGCAGTTCAAATGAGTCAGGCAGAACCGTCCCTCGTGACTCATCAGAAGCCAAGATATTCATTGACCAGGATGACATGGATGCGGCCGGGATGCTTGGAATAACGTGTGATCAGGAACTGGCAGCAGATGGTATCGGGCGTTTTACAGTCCATGCAGGAGCCCGTCTTTGTGCAGGGCGTGTTGAGGCCGAAGCGCTGGGCGTTGATAGGGGCGGCAACATTGCGGGCGCGCTTGAGGGCCCCGTCCACGTCATCGCAGATCTTGTTCATTCCCACGATAAAAAGGACATGCCTGGGTCCCTGGGCGATTGCGGAGACGCGGTTGGCATTTCCGTCAATGTTGACGATCACGCCGTCCTCGGTCATGGCATTGGCGCTGGCCAGGAAAAAGTCCGCGTCATAGGCCGCCAGCATGGCTGCACGCTTGTCCTCCATCTTGTCGCGGTCGATGAAGTTGTAGTTCCCTTCTGCAAGCGCCTGAGGCAGTCCGATCTCGTGCGCGCTCATGGCGCCGCCCATGGTCACTGTGCTCCCCTCGGGGATCAGGGAGAGAGCGGTCTTCAGCGCCTCTTCCCTGTTCGCAGCGTAATAGCCGCTCATCTGGCGGGACTCCAGTCCCTTGATGACCTTCTTCGACAGCAATTCATAGCGTTTTGTGATATTCTCGTTCATCTCTACCCTTTCTTTCAGACATGCCGCCCTGCAGGGGCGGCATCCTTTATCGTTTCTCCTGAGTCAAAGCTGTGAAGGATCAGGTTATTCTGCCTCCAGCACACTCAGCATCTGCGCGGGATTGTCCGCTGCTTTCACCTTGTCAAATCCTTTTATGATGATACCCTTCTCGTCAATCAGATAAGTGGTGCGCAGAACACCCATGGATACCTTCCCGTAGTTCTTCTTCTCCTTCCAGACGTCGTATGCCTGAATCACTTCCCTGTCCACATCAGACAGGAGGGTAAAGGGAAGGCCGTGCTTCTCCTCAAACCGCTTGTGGGAAGCAACAGAATCCTTACTCACGCCGAGGACGACTGCCCCCTTTTCACGAAACTGCGGATACAGTTCCCCGAAGGCACAGGCCTGTTTCGTACAGCCTGCAGTCATATCTTTGGGATAGAAATACAGGATTACCTTCTGCCCCAGATAATCAGACAGGGAATGCATTTGACCGTTCTGGTCCGGCAGCGTAAAATCGGGAGCCTTTGTTCCAACTTCCAGCATAGTTTTCCTCCTGAACCTAATGACGAATAATCCGCCTCCATGTCTGCTCCGGTGAGAAACATGGTCGGAAAAAAAATCGGTATCACCGGAAGAAATTGCCGGGCAATCTATTCCGTTCTTCTGATTTTAGTACATTTTCCGCGATTCTACAATGCATCCCCCCCCCCGGTCATACAGGTTCATACAGGTTCCGTGTATTCTCCCTGCATCCGCCATTCATGCTCTTCCGCCTTCTATTTTTTTCCGCCTGATGGTAAAATATCCTTAACTGTTTTGAGCAATTCTGAGTTCTTTCAGGGGAGGTAGTATCATGTCAAAAAAACTTGGAACTCTGGTCAGGGAAGCGCGGACAGCAAAGGGACTGACACAGGCGGCTCTTGCGGACAAGGTGGGCGGGATCACCTCCTCCGATGTCGGCAAAATTGAACGGGGCGAAAAAGAGCCCGCGCAGGAGATCCTCAAAAAAATGGCAAAGGTCCTGGGGGTGACACAGAAATCCCTCCTGGATGCCGCATCAGGCGCAAAGACGGCATCTTCCGCCAAAACCTCCTCCGGCGCAAAAACCGGTGCAAAGAAAAAGACCTCCTCTGCGTCCTCTTCCTCGAAGACACTTACTCTCACCGCAACGGAGAAAAAGCTGGTCGAGCTCTACCGCAAAGCCGACAGCGGTACAAAGAAGGCTGCCATGAACCTGCTCAAGGGAGACGGTAATGCCCTGGAGCTCTTCGGGACCCTGCTGACAGGCAAAAACGACGTCTCCTCCATGGCCGGCGACCTTCTGGGGTCCCTGCTGTCCGGCAAAGGCAGCGGCACGACAAAAGGACCGGTGCCTGCCGAAGACGGACAAGGCCAAGAAAGTTAGGACTCTATCTGTCTTTCATCTCCCGCAGGAAGGCCCTCACTGCCTCTGTCACCTGATCCAGGTGCAGGTCGTAGCAGTGTGTATCTCCCGGAATGGGAACAAGCCTTGCGTCGGCATATTTTGCCGCGGCTTCTTCGGAATAATGATAGGGTACCGATTGGTCTCCGGTTCCGTGGACGATCAGGACAGGTCCGTCATAGCGCGCAATCGCAAGGTCCACATCGATCAGCTGCGCGGCGCGGATATAGTTCTCGCCGATGGTCAGAGACTTTCCCGCGTCCAGTTCCTCCGGAATATGGTCGGGGTCAAAGGAAAAGCCCAGAAGTTCTCCCTGCCGGGTCGTTTCCGGGATCATGGAGGCCGGGGACAGGGGCAGAATGGCTTTCAGCCTGTCTCTCTCCATCGCAGCGGCCAGCATGGTCAGAAGACCTCCCTGGGAGTGCCCGCAGAGGTACAGGTCCGAGACAAAATCCAGCGTCCGGGCATAGTCGATCACGGTCAGGATATTGCCGATCCATTTCATAAGGGTGTGATCACGGAACTCGCCGCCGGACCTGCCGTGGCCGTACATCTCCGCCCGCAGGACGGCAAAACCCTCCTCGTTGGCCGTGCGCTGAACGGCCGTGATATGCCGCTCCTCCATATCTCCGGTGAAACCGTGGACCAGGATCATCAGGGGCAGTTTCTCCGCCTCCTCTGTCTCTGCGGAAAAGGCTCCGCGGCCTTTGCCAGTCCTCTCACCGCCGTTTTCCCGGGGGAAATCCAGCTTCAGATGCAGCCGGATCCCGTCATCCGAAATAAAAAACTCTCTGTTCTCTCTCATCTGATTCCTCTTTCCGGGGATCGCTCTCAGTCCGGGCCCCGCTCAGGAATCCGGAATAAGAAGCAGATACTGTTTTTGAGAAAAAAGACTTCCGCCGATGCGCAAACACCCCGGCGGAAGTCTTTTTACATTCTAATGCCTGATGCATACAGATCCCTGACAGGGCTGTATTACAGATGCAGCACGCGCTCGCGGATCTCCTGTGTGCGTCCCTGGTTCCAGAACTGGGTGCCGATGTAACCGCAGGTACGGCGGGCGACACTCATGCGGGACTGGTCGCGGTTGCCGCAGACAGGGCACTCCCAGACCAGCTTGC
>CAMKEX010000045.1 GCA_946411695.1 uncultured Lachnospiraceae bacterium | reverse complement strand
ACGACCCCTTCGTCCCTAACGAAGTGCGCTAGCCAGCTGCGCTACACCCCGATCTGATATTTCAGACGCATGTTTTTCGTAACACGCAAGAGATATATTACCCCTGATTCCGAAAAAATGCAAGCACTTTTTTAAAAAAATCTGCCACTTTTTTTAAACTTTTTAAAACTTTTTCAAAAAAACAGCAGCAGCCTCTGATTCCATCCGGTTTGGACAGCACATCCGCCCGTGTCTACAGGCGCGGATGTGCTCTCCCGCCCTTCTCTTCAGTGCGGTTCCACCGGTCTCACAGCAGTTCCTCAACTGCCCTGGAAACATCCTCCATATCAGCAGTGGGCTCAAAGCGGGCCACAACATTGCCCTCGCGGTCTACGAGGAACTTCGTGAAGTTCCACTTGATCTCTGCATTCTTCTTGTAGTTTTTGTCGATGGTCATCAGAAGAGCCGACATCATGAGGGCAGTCTTGCCCTTTCCGAATCCCTCAAATCCCTTCTGGCTCTTGAGATATTTGAAGAGCTCAATGGCATTCTCGCCGTTGACGTCAGACTTTTTCATCTGGGGGAACTTTGTATTGTAGTGAAGCTGGCAGAACTGATGGATCTCCTCATCGGTTCCCGGCGCCTGACCCTTGAACTGGTTGCAGGGAACATCGACGATCTCAAGTCCCTTGTCATGGAATTTCTCATACATCTCCTCGAGTTCCTTGTACTGGGGAGTAAAACCGCAGCCGGTAGCTGTATTGACGACCAGCACGACCTTGCCCTCGAACTGGCGCATGGAGATCTCGTTTCCCTTTGCATCCTTTACACTCTGCTCATAAAAACCCATTTATTTATCCTTCCTTTCCTCAATCTATATCATCTATAAATTCATGACTCATTGCAGATGCCTCCTGTTCACTGCGGTGATCAGCATCCGCATCTATTTAATTTTATATAATTATATTGTGCACAATTTAATTTGTCAACACCTTTTCTGTGTTTTTTTCAGAATAATTCAGGAATCACCAGTGGGTATTGCACTGCGGATGCCGCTCTCACGAGCGGCACAGTCGGAAAGAGCGAAATCCAAAAACAGCAGGAACCCGCCCGGAGCCATGTCATCAGCTCTCCGGCCGTTTTCCTGCTGTTGAGATACACTCACACTACATCTTTCAGAGCGTCGCTCATGGGGATGGAATGGATCTTGCGCATTTCAAAGACCGCAACGACGAAATAGGTCGCCGCTCCGATCAGGAACATTTTATAAAAGATGGCGTCCGGAATATCATAGGTGATCCACCCGGACATTCTGGCAGCCAGATAATTCATGAAGATAAACTTCATGATGATGTTTTCCATAGGAATGGTCACTGCCAGGATCAACAGTGTGACGACGCTCGTTGTCACGACGTAGAGACGGGAAATCTCCGCATTCGAATAGCCCAGGATCTTGGTCATGGAGATGGGCTGGGCATTTTTTTCGATGATCATTTTGGACAGCAGATAGAGCAGGACCATGAAGAGGATCACCGAGAAACCGTCAACGATGATCATCATTCCGCCCATGGAGACATCCAGCTGACGGCTGATCTTGATGAGGGCATCGTAATCGATGATGGACGCCACCAGATCCCGGCTGATATCGGTGATCTCGGAATCCGAAAAATAGCCGGAGGTATAATCGTCGAACAAGCCGAACGTCTCCGTCAGATCTTCATTGCGCATGAACATGCACAGACCGCCCATGTAGTCATAGATTCCGTCCACAGTGAACTCATAGCACTTGTTTTCGTATGGTTCTTTCAGGCGGATGGTATCCCCGGCCCTGATCCTGCATTTGTCGGCATAGGCGGAAGAGATATAGATCTCACCGCGGCCGATCTCTGCATGGATATAGCGGCTGTTCTTTTTGATCCCGTACACCTGGATATTTTCGGTGCGCAGCGCCTCTCCCTCCGGAATCCGAAGGGTATAGGAAGAAAACGCCTCCGCGTCCTCATTGGAGGTCGCCGCGGACAGACGCAGAAAAGCGGACGAGACAATCTTTTCCAGTTCATAGTCTCTGTCCATCCGGTAGGCCGGGATCTTGAGAAAATACTGGTACCTGCAGAGCATGTTGTCCTGCATGGATTCCTGATAGCGGTCCAGGACGGCGGGCAGGGCCAGGCCGAACAGAAGCAGCAAATTTGCGAACAGCACTCCGACGAAGAGGATCACGTAGCTTCCCATATTCTGGAAAAAGATCCGCAGGCCGAATCTTGCGGAGAAAGGAATACGCGGGGACAGGCGGAAAGCGCGGCTCCTGCCTCTTCTGCGGAGTTCCCTGCGCAGAAACTGAAGGGGTGACAGGGAAAGCCGGTGCCGCAGAGTCAGAAAGGTCGCAGCCACCATGATCAGAAAGGGAACAACCGTGGTAAGGACAAAGGCCTCCGCATTCCAGACTGTGACATAGGTCGGGAGGCTGTAACTGCCGTAATACATATCCGCACAGACCTGTTTTAGATACGTGTAACCCAGAATATTGCCGGCAAGTGCCGCAGCCAGAGTGACCATCAGGGGCAGCACCATGTAGTGGCGCACCAGCTCCGTCTTTGTATAGCCGGAGGCGCGCAGAGTGCCGATGACAGCGGATTCCCGGGCGATGGTATCGCTGATCGTGATCACAAACACGAAGGCAATGATCACGATCATGATATACAGAAGGATCAGCATCATGGCACGGTCGCCGCCCATGTCCTCACCCGTGAACTGGATGGCCTGGTTCAGATACCTGGGCAGGAAGTCCTCCAGATAGATTTCCTCCGCTATGTCCTCCATCAGCTGATCAGAAAGTTCCTTCTCTTCTTCCGTCGATGCGGGAGGTGTATTGTATTTCCAACTGTAATTGTAGACCAGTTCATCCGAGGGAAACTTGTCGAAATCCTCCTTCCCGACTGCCGCAACCCCGAATCTGACCGCGTCAAACATGGCATCGTTGTTGTCCCGGAAGAGTGCGCTGTAATCGGGAAATGCCACCAGGCCCGTCACCTTGTATTTCTCCAGGCCGAACCTGACACTGTCCCCGACCGCAATACCGTTATTGTCCGCATACATGCGGTCCAGGACCATCTCTCCCGGATTTTGCGGAGCCTGTCCCTCCATCAGGCAGAGCAGATTTACCTGCTCCCGATCCCTGAAAATGCGCAGGGTATTCTCTCTGTCGCTTCCTTTCTCTATATAATAATTGTCGTAGAGCGTGATCCCCAGATCCTCGATATCCCGCCTGTTGGATTTTGATATCTCCTCGTCGGTTCTGAAATTGCCGTCCTCAATATTGTACTTTTCAAAGCTCTCCCTGTAGGCAATGATCATACTGCCGTCCGCCACAAGAAATCCTGAGATCAGGCCGATTGTCAAGACCAGAAGTACAAAGATGACTGCATATTTTCCGAATTCTCCCCTCAGTTCCCGCAGGAAGCGCCTGCGGAGGGGATTTCCAGTCTTATTGTTCATGGCTTTTACCACTCCAGTTGTTCTGCAGACAGGCGGACCGCATTTTCCACGCGGTCGCGGATTCTGCCGTCGCGCAGCCGGATCACCGTATCGGCCATGGCTCCGATCGCTTCGTTGTGAGTCACCATGATGATCGTTGTCCGGTATTTCAGGCTGATCCGCTCTATGAGCCGCAGGATCTCACGGGAGGTGTTGTAGTCAAGGGCACCTGTCGGCTCATCGCAGAGCAGAATATCCGGGTTTTTGACAATGGCCCGCCCGATCGAAGTTCTCTGCTGCTGTCCGCCGGAGAGCTGGTTGGGAAGCTTGTCGCGGTGCTCGTACAATCCCAGCGTGTGCAGGATCTCCTCGACATTGAGCGGATTTTTGCCCAGATATGCCCCGACTTCGATATTCTCCCGCACAGTCAGATTCGGGATCAGATTGTACATCTGGAAAATATAGCCCAGATGCTCCCTGCGGTAGCGGGTGAGCTGTTTTTCCTTCATCATATTCATCCGCTCCCCGCCGATATAGATCTCACCGCTGTCCGCTGTGTCGATACCCCCTATGATGTTGAGGAGTGTGGATTTACCTGACCCGGAAGGCCCCAGAAGAACACAGAATTCCCCTTTTTTCACACTCAGGCTGATTCCCCTCAGAACCTCTACGTGACTGTCTCCTTTTCCGAAAGATTTCCTTATGTCTTTCATTTCCAGCAGCAATTCTTTATCCTCCAGATGCCAGCCGCAGAACCGCTTAGTTAGTTGTAGCTAAATCATTATACAGCATTTTTCTGCCTGTGCATATACTTTTTAAAATACATATCTCCAGGTACATTTTCATGCCTTTCCCGGTCATACTGACTCTTGCGGCTATGCCGGAGCGCGTCAGTGCGCAGGCACCGGCAGAAGAATCTCCCGCCGCACAGGCGCATGCAAAGACAGGGAGTTCCCGGCTCATTTACCGGAAAACTCCCCGTCTCATCCGCACTTTCATCCCGCCATGCCATTCACAGGATCTGTGCTTATTCTCCAAACATCCCTGTTTTGAAAAAGTTATGCAAGTGCAGCACCAAGCGCCCTGCAGTCGGCCTCGCCGTCATCATCGGGAGCGCCGTTGATCATCAGGCTCTCGGCTGCCAGTTCAGCGCCTGCTTCTTTTGCCTCGTCCTCCCAGAGGCGCATCCACTCGCCGTCTCCCCATCCATAGGAACCGAACAGAGCAATCTTCTTTCCGGAAAGCTCACCCTTGACCTCATCCCACATGGGCTGGTATTCAGCTTCCTCGAGCTGCTCGGCGCCCATTGCGGGGCATCCGAATGCAATGCCGTCATACTCCGCGACTGCCGCAGCGCCGAAATCGGCGGGTCCCATTGTGGTTACTTCCGCCCCCTTCTCCTGTGCGCCCGCTGCTACGGCGTTTGCCATTGCTTCTGTGTTGCCGGTGCCGCTCCAGAATACTACTGCTACTTTGCTCATTTGATCTACTTCCTTTCTGTAAAAAACTGACTTGTGTGGCTGACTTTTTGTCAAACGGGTAAAAAGGTAAAGGGCAGGGCTCAACCTGCTGATTGTATGCTAAACAGCCACGGCGAGGCGCATAAGCGGGACCCCGTCAGACCACTGTTTACAATAATCTTCCGTACACTTGCGGTACTTTTCAAAAATGACCCGGGCGCTCTCAGCATCACCGTAAACACGCCAGGTTCCGACCAGCTTGCAGCCTTCCGACCTGTTGGTGCCGTGCGCAATGAAGCCGCGCACATCCTCCGGCGGATAGCTCAGAAACAGGCCTATCTCATGAGGGAACTCACTCTGGAGATCATTCAGTCTTCGAATCAGTTCGATCACACACTGGTTTGCGTTCTCATGCCGGTATCCTGCCCTTTCAAGAAGCGCAGCGGCCTCCTTATTGGACAGATCCTTTTCCAGACGGGCCGGCCGGTAGAGGTAGATCAGAACCCTCTCCGCCGAATAGCGCATGGGCAGAATCCGCAGACCCTTGGGAACAAGTTTTTTGTTGAGTCTGCGCACCTCTCTCCTGGTCTGTTCCCTGTCTGCACAGGGACAGGTAAAAAGACTGCCTGTCTTTATTCCCGCCAGCGTGGGGGATCCGTATTGTACAAGAATTTCATCCGACATAAGCATGTTCCTTCCATGACTTCACGGGCTTTCTGCAGCCGGCATCCTCTGCCGAAAAGGCAGGCCGGAGCCGCTGACATCCTTCGAATCAGGCGCTCTGATTCATGGTGTGTTTCTCCAGGATGCTCCGCAGAGCTGCCATGGAGGCTGTTCTGGAATGTTCGACTTTTGTATCCATGCCCTTGATCTCATTCTGTGCGCATTTGAGGACTTTGTGCGAAAGCGCGCCCGTGAAGCAGATCATCAGGTCCGGATTGCCCAGCTTATTCTTCAGACTTCCCGAGGGCTTTATAAAGACTTTGGCACGACATTTGTACTCCTTGCACAAATCTTTATACTGGCGTTCCATACATTCGTTCCCGCCCAATATGATCACGCTCATGCTTCTCTCCTTTCACCGAAGATAGTTAGAGTTGCCTAACTCAAATTGTAAATTATAAACGCTCCGAGAGCGTCTCTAAAAAAGCTTTGCAGCAGATAAAGATCCTGCAAGTTAACTTCCTCTAACTCACTTGTTGGTTAATTATAACTAACCCATTTCTCTATGACAACTCCAAAAAGACTTTTTGTCAGTAAATACTCTCCTATGCAAAAGAAGAAAGGCTTTCCGATGTTAAACCATAATGGTTTTCCATAGTAAAACCACTGTGGTTTTCCATAGCAGAACAAGTGCGGCAGAGAATCTCCCTGCCGCACCTGTTTCGCGTCCCTCCTGCTGTATGCAAACCGCAGCCGGGGTACCGGACACTCTTCCGGAATGTCACATCCTGCCTTGTCCTCCCCTTCTGCGTCCCGGCAGGCAGCCGGTCTTTACAGCAGATTCTTCATACTGTCTATACTGAAATAAATGGTGGAAATATTGTGCAGAAGCGCTGCCCGCGCCGGAGGCATCATGCCGAGCAGGCCCAGACCGATCAGGCCTCCATTGAAGGTCATGATCCGCCGGTAATTGCCGTCAATCCTCGCCATGAGGGCAGTGCTCAGCCTGCGCAGAACAAGGAGCTCGCGCAGATCATCCGCAGAGATCGTGATGTCGGCGATCTCACGTGCTATGGCGGCACCCGCGGCAATCGCGATACCGGCATCGGCCTCGGAAAGTGCCGGCGAATCATTGATGCCGTCCCCGATCATAACGACCTTGCGGCCCGCCTCATGTTCGCGGCGGATAAAGGTCGCCTTGTCTTCGGGAAGTACCTCGGAGTAAAACTCGTCCATTCCCAGACGCGCCGCCACCGAAGCTGCCGTCCTGTGACTGTCTCCCGTCATCATGACGACACGTGTAAAGCCCTCGCCGTGAAGCATGTCGACGACCCTGAGTGCCTCCTCGCGGATGGGATCCTCGATACAGATCACTGCGGCAAGTTCTCCGCCCAGAGCCAGGTAGAGCAGGGAGCAGTCATCCGGCAGATTGTCGAATTTCTCCCTCTCGTCTTCACCTTCGGGCAGCCGGCATTTTTCGTCTTCAAAAATAAAATGATAGCTTCCGATCAGGGCGCGTACGCCGTCGATGGAACTGGCAATTCCGTGGGCAACAACATATTCCACTTTGGCATGGCGCTCTTCATGGATGATCTGTCTCTCCTGCGCTTCCCGGACCACCGCATTCGCGATGGAATGGGGAAAATGCTCCTCCAGGCAGGCCGCAAGTCTCAGCATCTCCTTCTCTTCCCCGCCGCCGAAGGTGATCACCCGGCGGACACTGGGAGTCGCATTGGTCAGAGTCCCTGTCTTGTCGAACACAATGGTATCGGCCTGGGCGACGGCCTCCAGGAACTTGCCTCCCTTGACATTGATGTGATGATCGCTGCACTCACGCATGGCAGAGAGCACCGAAATCGGCATGGCCAGCTTCAGGGCACAGGAAAAATCGACCATCAGGAAGGAAAGTGCCCTTGTCGCATTGCGGGTCAGAAGCCAGGCGAGAGCAGTTCCTCCCAGTGACCAGGGAACCAGGGAATCGGCCAGATGCGCCGCCCTGCTCTCGGTTGACGACTTGAGTTTTTCCGATTCCTCGATCATGTTGACGATCTTGTCGTAGCGGCCGCTGCCCAGCGCCTTCTCGACGCGGATCTCCAGTTCACCCTCTTCCAGCACAGTTCCGGCGTAAACATAGGCGCCTTCGCTCTTGGCCACCGGCAGGGATTCTCCGGTCATCGAGGCCTGGTTGACAGCTCCCTCGCCCGCCTGCACATGTCCGTCGAGAGGGATAATATTGCCTGTGCGGACCACGATGCAGTCTCCGGGACGGATCTGGTCAACAGCCATGAGCACCTCGTCGTTCTCCGCGGTCTTCACCCACGCCCTGTCAACATTCAGGTACATGCGCCGCGCCAGATCATCTACAGATTTCTTGTGTGTCCACTCTTCGAGCAGGCTGCCCATATCCAGCAGGAACATGACGGATCCGGCTGTCGAGTAATCTCTTCTGAGAATCGATACCGCGATCGTCGTCGCATCCAGGACAGGGACCTCCATGCGGCCCCGGCGCAGGCAGTTCAGGCCCTCGCAGATATACCGCGCGGCCTTGCCCAGGCAGTACAGACGGCGGAAGGGGACCGGCAGAAGGATCCTTCGCAGAGCGCGGCTGACCACCAGGAAAAACAGCTTGTCCTCATAGGTGCGGCTCAGTTCCCGCCCTGTATGTGCGGGCACTTCCACTTCGGTGCGCTCATAACCGAAATCCGAGAGCGCCTGAATGACCGCTCCGCGTGTTTCTTCCTTCTCATTATATAAAATCGTCACATCCATCGTGCGCTCGGAAACCGTCACCTTCCGGATTCCGCTCTGCGCCTGCAGATAATAGTGCAGCTTGTCCGCCTGTACCGCGGTCATTCTCCGCTGCAGCATCCGCACGCGCATACGCCCTCTGGATTCGTGTAATATTCTGCATTTCATTCTTATCTACCCTTTTTTTCGATGTTTGTCTCACCATTTACCAGGAATGTGCAGTCGTCGTGCAGAAGGCACTCATTCAAGCCGCTCACTCAAGACATTCGCTCGTGGCACTTGTTCAAGGCACTTGCTCAAATCTCTCGCTCGCGGCACTTGCTCAGGATATTTACTCAGGATACTCCGGCATGTGAAGACAAAACCAAAATGCCCCGCCGGTCACGGCGGGGCACAAATATTCAGATTCGCAGCTTTCTATAAGCCCTGTTCCGATCAGGCCTCTGCTGCCTGCTCATCCGCTCCCGCTGCAGCAAGGACTGCCTTTGCATCCTCGATCTGCTGTGCATCGAGCTCCGCCTGACGCTGCTCGTTGATCTCCTTTGCGTCTGCAGCTATATCATTGCAGTTTTCACGAATGAGAGATACATCCTTGAGAACCTCGTCTTTCATGCGCATAACAGCAGCTGTGCCGCAGGTATATACTTTCTTCGCGTCTCTGCTGGTCAGAAGACGAATGCCGTAGGAGCCGAGCAGAACGCCTGCGCCGAGAACTCTGAAATATTTCCAATGCCAATCCATAATGTACCTCCAATCTTTCACTAAAAAAGCAGATCCTCTGTCGAATCTGTATTTTGCTTTTTCAGGTATTTCCATACCTTATACAAATATGATAGTGAGTTAGTTTTCGCTCAATCGACTCCAAAAAGTCACAATAATCCGGTTAGTCGTAACTCTTTTGGCTCCAATCGGACAAACTGCTGAAGGTCTGATTCTCTCTTTCCCACAGCACTCTTCTGCGGTATTCGCTCGGAGACACTCCGATGACAGTCCGGAAGGCCCTGGCAAATTTGCTGCCGTTTTCATAGCCGAATTTCCCTGCTATCTCCAGAATGGATTCATCCGTCTCCGTGAGAAGCCTGGAAGCAGCCTCCATGCGCTGTGAACGCGCATAGCTGTAGATGGGCTGTCCGTAGACTTTATGAAAACACACTTTGATCTGTGTCGGTGATGCATGAAGGGTCTGGGCAAATTCCGCGATCGTGATATGGCGCTCAAGATTGGTCATGATGATCTCATGTGCCCTGTCTGCCACTTCTTTCTGGGCGGCAGTATAATCCGGAAGGTCTTTTTCCGAATCCGGGTCTGAGTCTGCGTCCGGGCTAGTCTCTTTCCGCTCAATGACCTCTGCGGTCTCCTCCTCTGCAGGATATGCAGGGCCCTTATATAGTTCCATGCGTGCTGCCGCCGCAGAATGGGGATCAGATTTGTTCATCTGTGCTGTCCTTTACTCTATGATGCAATTCTGCTCCATGCTGTAGTAGATCCGGCATTAGCTGAATATTAGCAGTAGCTAACCAGCGTCAAAAAAAATGTGCTGCCATTTGTGCAGCACAATCAGTTTAACGCAACAAACTATATCTGTCAATGTCAAAAGGAGCAGTTGGCAAACAGGGCACGGACTGCGGACCGGTATTGGATCTCGTTCTTTGCCTTTTTGATCTCTTTTAGAAAGCGGTCCGCACCGGAAAAGTTTCTTCCCATGTAGAACCACAGTTCCTTCATCTTTCCCATCAGAGGTGCCTGTCCCGGAAGGCTTGCCTTCAGGCTCTGAAAGACCGCATCGTGAAAGCGTCGAAGCTCCTCCTTCTGAAGGGGGGCACCCCCGCAGAGTTCTCTTGCCAGCGCGGGATCGGCGATCAATCCCCGCCCCAGCATGAAGGCGCCGCAGTCAGGAAAGCGGGAGCGGATCTTATCGAAGTCCGCAAATGAAAAAATATCGCCGTTATAGACGACCGGATGCCTGCTCTTCTCCAGAAACATGGAGAAGGTCTCCAGGTCAGGTTTTCCGCCGTACAGATCACGCTGTGTCCTGGGATGAACCGTGAGCTCGGCGATCGGATAGCGGTTATAGATTTCTACAAGCCTTCCAGCATTGCCGGCGCTTTCCAGGCCGATCCTGGTCTTTACGGTAAAGCGGATTTTCTCCTGGATGCAGTCTCCCTGCGGGCAGATCTTTCCGGGAATCTGCTCCATCCCCCGGCAGATCTCCTCCAGAAATAGGTCCAGGGCATCCGGATCTCCGAGCTGGCCTGATCCCCGTCCCTTTTTGACAACGGTCGGCATGGGACAGCCGAGATTCAGATTGATCTCCCGGTAACCCATGGCATACATTTCTTCTGCCGCCCACAGGAAATCTCCCGCCCTGTTGGTCAGGATCTGAGGAACAAGGCAGAGATCCGCATTATTCGCGGGGTCGATGTCCTCTCTCTCCCGGGTCTTGAAATGGTGTGTGTAGTTGGGCGCTGCAAAAGGGGAGAAGTATTTGCAGACAGCATCTCCGAAGAACTGTCTGTGGACATTCCGATAGGCAAATCCTGTAATTCCCTCCAGAGGGGCAAAATATATCTGCATTCGTCTCCTTACATGAACGCGGAATCACCTGCGTACATAAATCCGCCTCTGGTTATCTCGGCCGGTTCCGAATCGAGGCCGTCAGACCTTCGGTTCCTGGCCTCCATATATTTTTTGCAGGGCAGAGGCATCAGGATATTCCACACATCCTCCATCGAACATCTCTCGTCGGGATCAGCAAGCAGCATCCTTGTGATCATCGTGCGGAAAGGTTCCATGATCTGGGGAGAAATGCGCGCAGGCTGATCATCCAGCACAGCTTCGTGCAGATAGTCATACTCCGAAGTATTGAAGCCCGGCAGTTCGCCTGTCAGGTACTGATGGAAGAGGATTCCGAGGGCAAAGACATCCAGTTTGCTGGTCAGCCTGGCCTCTTCTCCGCAGAGGAACAGACAGGCCTCCGGAGAGAAGTAGACCTGATCTCCGTTGAGCTCATCCTCGGTCTCGGGAGGGCGTTTTTCAACAAAACTGCAGTCAAAATCCACGATCTTCGCCGTGAGCGAGTTCTTTTTGGTCTTCTTGACCAGAATATTCTGTTCCTTGACATCCGCGTGGACAATGTGGTTTTTGTGCAGCATCATGAAACTGTGCGCAATGATCCGGCACAGATTCACCTTCTTATCAAGGGGCAGACGGGAGATTTCCTGGACACTGAGCCTTTCGGCCTCTACGCGCTCCATAGCGACATAATAATGCGACCCGCTCCGGAAAAAAGCTTCCACTCTCACTGCATTTCCGTCAGAGGCGTCATTGAGGGCCTGATAGCGATCCATGCACTTTTTCTCAAAATCCCTGCAGGCCATAACACGCGCCTTCATCTGCTTCTCGCCGATCACGGCGTCAACAGGATAGACCGGATCCAGAAATTCCTTCAGGAAAAAGACGCGGTCGCCTCTTTTTGCAAAAGTCCACCTGGAAAATCCGGCATTTTTACTTTGTAAAGGTTCGATCAGATCGAAACCGTTAATAATCTCTCCCAAGTGTCCTTACCTCCCCGACTGGAGTTGTCTGTCACCTGCTTCCGGCCTGTTGCGGGCCGGTCCGGCGGACGACATAAAACGTTCATAGCTGCCGCGGTACTTTGTCCAGAGCTGTTCCTGCAGTTCCAGAGACGAATCCTCCACCATGGGCTGGATGTAATCCTTCTGCAGAAGCTGTCTCCTGGCTTTCAGGGCCTCTTTCATCTGCGGATAGTCGCCGTATCCGAAGCTGATCCAGGCAAGCGAATAATCATCCCCCGCAATACTGCGGATATTTTCATCCAGTTTTCTCTCAAAGGAGTTGACCGACTGGGATTCCTCCAGCGTTCCCAGCAGCAGGTCTTCAAAATCCATGGGTGTGGGAACATATCCGAAACAGCCGTCAGACGCCGCAAAGATCGAATACGCCTCCTTCTCGCGGAAGCGAAGGGGCCTTGAATAATGGATCTCAAAACTGCTGTCCAGTGAAACGACATTCGTGAGCGCACCGTCCGACTGCAGGTTACTCATGGCATTTTTGCCTTCCAGATCATCCTCTGTGAGCTGAGCCAGGCCGTTCCTGTCCAGCAGATAGACTCGGGAATCTCCCGCCCAGAAGCACTGAAGCTCTGTTCCGTCCTCGGTGTCGCGCACCACTGCAATTGCGGCTGTGGTGGGAAAATCCTTGACCATGGTCCCGAAAATACGGGAGGTCGCCCCTCCGTTCTTTTCCACAACACGTATGGCCCGAAGCATATACTCTTTCATCTGCGCGGCGGCTTCCCGGCCTTTGGCAAGACCGCTGCCGCTTTCCATTGATTCGTGATACCAGTCATGAATCGCCCCGCTGACAGCCCTGGATGCCATATAGGCACCCGTGTGGTCCATATATTTCGGATATTTGCGGGATCCGATTCCGCCGCTGCCGTCAAAAACAGCGGCGACCGCACAGTTTTCACCCATAACAGAGTAAAAATTGTCCTCACCGTGGTCTTTGACCATCTCACCGGCCACCAGTATCCTGAAATCCAGTTTTTGTGCAAAAGTCTTCATGCCGCGTTTTCCTTACGTGCTTTTTGAAGCAGGCGGCACAGCGTGCCGCCGCCTGCAAAATCATTGATAACAGATCAGATGGAGGAAGAGATTGCGTTGAGGATCTGGTCATAGTCAAATCCCGCAATACCCTGGCCTGCTTCGGACTCATAGTGGATGACGTTGTTCCAGTTATTGCGGATGGTCGTCCAGGATTCCTTGCTGGGGGTATACAGGATCAGGCGTTTGGCGGACTCGTCCATGATTCCCGGCGCATATTTGCTGCCCCACCACTCTGTCAGCTGCTCAAAGTTCTCGGCCATGCCGCGGGGATAATTCCTGGCAGCCTTGCCAAATCCCAGATCATGTGTGGCATCATCCGACCAGAGGGCGATGACATGGCGTTTTCTTCCGGGGCTGTTATTCCAGTCGGACTTGATGGCATAGGCCAGCGCCTCCAGACCGTCCTCGGGATCATCTCCGCCGCCCTTTGCCTCGATACTGCGGATGCACATCTCCAGTTCCTTGGACTGTGCGGGCAGGTCAAAGAAATTGGTCACCAGCATTGCCTCACGGCCGTCCGCCAGATAGTCGCGGAATGCCACGACGCGGACACGCAGCTTCTCCACCTTCTTTTTCTTCTGCTCCATGACACGCATGAAGTCCTGATAAAAGTGAAGAGCGTTCTCTTTTACAACACCGAGAAACGGATACATACTCTCTGTCGCGTCAATACAGAAAACAACATCTACTCCATAAGAAATACTACGCTGGTTTGATCCCATGATATCTCCCTTCGTCAAATGTAATATTTATCAGATTGCCTGTTATTTCTATGTCAAGTACAGTGTTTACAAGCCAAATCTCTTTTGCTGATGGTTAATTGTCTTTATCGTCATCACCGGCTGCCATCCATGCCGCTTTCTCCGCCCGGATCTTATTCCGCAGGATCATTATTACTATCCGGGTATTTTGACTGAGGATTATAATTCTTTTGGCCTGCTTTTTGCTTTTTCACCTTGGGGTCAGTTTCTGTTGTCTCATCTTCAGATGATACACCGGCAGATACGGGTCTTCCGGTAAGGAAGGGAAACTCCTCTGAATAAAATGCGGGTATCACTGCTTCAGACAGGAAAGGGTCTTCGGCTGAAATCGTGGCCGGATCATCATTCGAATGAAAGAAAGAATCCGTTCTGACAGATCCTTCATATTTACATTTAAAATAGGAAAACCCATTGGGGCCTTCTGTTCGTTCACCCTGAAAATAGTAGCCCATTTCACGAAGACGGGGCTCGTCCCCTCCATCTACATAACCGTAAGTATAACGGATCTCATCGTATTTGTATTCGTTTTCAGGGCCTGTCATGCTTACAGATTCGCCGCCATCGCTGTAGCTTTCAGCCTTCGTGAATACGCTCAGATCACTGCTATACTCTTCCTCCGGGTCTGGATCAGAAATCGTATAAACTATTTGCAGAACGGGTGCCTCAGTCTCTATCCCCTCTTCATCCTCATAATATTCAATCTTTTCCAATTTATTGGTTACCGATTCTGATCCGTCTTCATTAGTCTTTTTGGCATAGGTTTTGTCCACGATCGTGTAATCAAAAGGACTGCCGTCAGGTTTAATCCCACGCTGAGATTGTGAATGTCTTTCCCTTACCTGGGTTTCTGAAAGCGTAACATAGCTGACACTATCATTTTTGCCATCTTCGGGATACCTTACCGCACTCTTTAAATAATCATCTTTATAGGTGTAGGAAACTCTTACCTTTGGAGCGCCGGTTTCCTCAGATTCATATCTTTCTTCCACTTTTCTGTTTTTATAGTGTTTTGTTGTTGAAATCTTCTGGTCGCCTGACGAGCCGTCATCATTCTTATAATACCACCCGATAGATGCGTTCTTTCCTCCCTCGACGATTATTTCTACTCCTGACTGAAAATTAAGCTTATTTTCATCGAGTTCTATAGTACGCTTCAGTTCCTGATACGATGGTTTCCGGGTTTGAACTGCTGCAGCCGCTTCCTCGGTGTTTTCTTCCTCAGTATCTCCGGTATCTGCATATACCGGAATATTCTTGTCTTCTGTCTCCTCTGCCTCTTCAGCCTTCTGCTCTTCTTCCGCTGTATCCTCAGGTTCTTCATCCGGAGCGCCTTGAGCGTTTCCCGATTCATTGGAGGGGTCTTCGGTATAATCAAAGTCGTCCTGCATGTCCTCAGCGGTTTTTATGGGCTCCTCCATCTCATCCTGGGGCTGATCAGACTTGCCGCATCTGGTGACAAGGGAGATGATCAGGGCAATGCCGAGCAGTAATGCGATTGCTCTGGTGATCCAGAGTTCCGTATCCTTGCGGGCGCCGGAACGGCGTATTCTGGTCTCCGGTGCTTTCTGCTCATAGGGAGCAGAATCATACATGACAGGGCCTGATGACTGACGCAAGTTCTGCGAAGAATAATCATTTGCGGACATCCGAAGATTTGCATCGGGGATAGAAGAAGACCTGTTCTGCATGCGGGGATTCATCTGCACAGGTTTTCCGTTCTCATCGAGCATTACGGTCATATTGACGGTGTCTGCCTCCGCCGCCTCTTTTTCTTCACTGGCAGCGATCAGTCCCCAGAAGCCTCCGCACATCTCGGCATTGTCCAGCGGCTGTCTGCACTTGCTGCATACAACAGAGCCGTCCTTCTCTTCCATCAGTTTTTTCAATGTCTTCTGGTCTATTTCACGTCCGCAGTTTTTACAGAACATCTTTCACTCCTTGGGTCTTATGACTAATATTCACTGAGGATACTGTTTTCTGTCCCGGTCTCTGCGCAAGTGCAGAGCACCTGCACGATCACGCGCCGATCTTGGTCCCGCAGATCATGCAGAGAGGATCTTCATTATCATTTTCCCCCTCGCAGTAGGGACAGATCCAGCCGGATTTATTGAGCTGCAGGGTATAGAGGAACTCGCTTCTGCCTCCGTCAGCATCCCAGTCGAAATTGCGGATGGTCTCATCGACCTTGCGACGGACCTCCTCGTTTCTGCGGTCACCCAGCATTTCCGGCGGGATATACAGAGCTCCTGACATTTTGACGGGAGGAGCCGGCTGCTCAGGGATCGAGGGGGGCACAGCAGGAGGCTGCGGCGGCGTTTTTGCGTCCTTGGGGATCACCTCTTTTGTGTCTTTGGAAGCAGTATCTTTTTTGGATTTTTTGAGATAGAAAATCAGAATGATGATCAGAATGATGATTGCGATCAGAATCAGAATGGTGGGATCCATGATGTATGTCTGTCCTCCGTAATAATTCGGAAAAAGAGCATTGGCTGTGTCAGCAGATTCTGCGCAGAAACGTCCACGCATGTACAGTATGTCAATTCAACATTATAGTTCGAATGAAAAAACAGCGCAAGAAAAAAGCCACGGCTTTACCAGTTTTCAATTCAGAAACTGTTAAACCCGCAGCTTGTATTCGTGC
This sequence comes from uncultured Lachnospiraceae bacterium, assembly GCA_946411695.1. Lineage (GTDB taxonomy): Bacteria > Bacillota > Clostridia > Lachnospirales > Lachnospiraceae > CAG-791. The sequence continues at coordinate 6,183 of CAMKEX010000045.1, read as the reverse complement.
CGGCGGTGGGACTCGAACCCACACGCCCTCTCGGACAGCAGATTTTGAGTCTGCCTCGTCTGCCATTCCGACACGCCGGCAAAATATGATTGATTGAAATCGCCCCTGCAGACAAAAAGCTGCCTGCAGGGGGATCAATAGATCAATTCCTATGTCTCTATTGTTTTCTGTCCTTTCCCGAAGGCGATCAGCGCTCGGTGTAAGGCATCAGAGCGAGATGACGCGCTCTCTTGATCGCACTGGTGAGTGCTCTCTGGTGAGTAGCGCATGTGCCGGTGATCCTTCTGGGAAGGATCTTGCCGCTCTCGGAGACATACTTGCGAAGCTTTGCGACATCCTTGTAATCAATGGCGTTGTCCTTGCCGCAGAACACGCAAACTTTTCTCTTTCTATGGAAGCCGCCTCTCTTTCTGAAAGGTGCATCCGAACGATTCTCTCTGTTAAAAGCCATTTCTATCCTCCTGTATACTCCCTATGGGTACGCATCGAACAGCTGATCAGCTGAAAGGAAGCTCCTCGTCGATGCCGTCAGGGATATTCATAAATCCATCCAGTGCGTCAGATGCAGGCGCGGTGTTCTGGGCAGGTGCGCTGTAACCGCCGGCATTGCCGTAGCTTCCGCCGTTATTTCCGCCGTAGCCGCCGCCGTAATTTCCGTTTCCGGAACCGCTGTAACCGCCGCCGTAAGAATTGCCGCCGTTACCTGCGGCCGATGCGTTCTTGCTCTCCGCGAACTCAAGCTCTTCCGCAACGACTTCGGTCACATAGACCTTCTGGCCGTCGCGGTTTGTGTAGTTGCGGGTCTGAATACGGCCGGTCAGTGCCGTCTTCAGTCCCTTGCGATAGTACTTTTCGACGTGCTCCGCAAGCTTGCCGAAGGCCACACAGTTGATGAAATCAGCTGTAGCGCCGTCCTGGCTGTTGCGGTTGTAGCGTCTGTCCACCGCAATAGAGAAATTTGCGATGCAGAGAGAATTGTCTCCTTGTGTATATCTGACTTCGGGATCCCTGGTCAGGCGACCCATAAGTATGACTTTATTCATGATGACCTCTTCTTTCTGTTGATCAGGCCGCTTCCTGTTTTACGCACAGATATCTGAGGACGTTATCCATGATGCGCATGAAGCTCTCGATCTCGGCGATCGCGGAGCCTTCAGCTTCGAACTTGATGAAGTAGTAGTAACCTTCGTTCATCTTCTGGATCTCATAAGCAAGTTTCTTCTTGCCCCAGTCATCGACTTCGCCGACTGTACCGCCGAAACGGGTGATCAGCTCTTTGCATCTGTCGACAACCGCTGTCCTCGCTTCATCATCGATCTGCGCATTCACAACAACGGCTAACTCGTATTTACCCATTCTGTTTACCTCCTTTTGGTCTCTGGCCCCCGCTTCCGCCGCAAAACCGTCTCTGTCTGCGGGACAGACCGCTCACCTGCGTAAATCAGGACGATCCGTTCCCTCAAAACAGTGATCCGGTTTTCCGCATCACAGGAGCAAGGAAAAATGATTCCGGGATAAATCCCACGGATGAATATAATAGCATAAAAAAAAACACTGCGCAAGAAGAAAAACTCTTCCTGCGCAAGTTTTTTTCGACGTTTTTGCGGAGTTTTTTGCGGCGTCCGCTTACGATCTTCCAAGTTCCTTCTTGAGATCCGAGGAACAGATGTTGGGTGTCCTCTTGAGGCGCACGACGGATTTGCCGTGTTCCTCACACCACTTCACGCACTCGTCGAAGCGGCCGCCCCGGTGGTCCTCCCCGAGGGCCAGAATATCAAAATCGATCTTTTCAAGGGCTTCCACACCGACCGTCTGGTAAACAACGACTTCGTCGACGGGACGGAGGGCTCTGAGGATCTCCACGCGCTCTTCTGTGGAATAGAGGATATGGGCATCGGGCTTGAATTTCAGGATATAATCGCCGTCCTGTACCGCAACGATCAGATAATCCGCATATTGTCTGCACTGCATGAACAGGCGCAGATGGCCTATATGGAAGTAGTCATAAACACCGAAGGTGAGTATTTTTTTCATACGAATATACACTCCTTGTAGAATCATTTTGCAACAGAACAGTTGATTCCGTCAGGTTGGGTCATTCTCAGAATTTCTTTTGCCGGGGCCGTGTATCCGGGCCGGGCTCAGTCCGCCGCATCGTATTCTGCCTTCAGCTTTTCGAGGGCGGCGAACAGCGGATCATAGATCCTGCCGCAGGTCACCTGATCCGCATATTTCTCATACAGAATGGGCAGCTCAGTGCAGCCCAGAATGCAGGCATCATAGCGGTTGACCAGGCCCAGGAAGAGTTTCCTGGCTTCTTCGGTATATTTATTCTGCTTGACCGCCTCAATGCACTCGCGCAGGTCGGCATATTCCTCCGGTGCAGGGACAAGGCACTCGATCCCTTCAGCCTGCAGAGCCTCCTGGTAGATATGGGAGTCAATGGTCCCCTCGGAACCGAGCAGGAAGACACGCCTGCACCCGTCTGCCTTGATCCTGTCCACGCAGGCATGGATGATATGAATGACCTTCTCCTCCGCTTCGGGGACTTTCTCATAAATTGCAGGCAGGAAGAGGTGGGAAGTGTTGCAGGCCAGGATGATCCTGGACGAACCCGCTTCTACAAGGCGGCGCATGGAATCGCTCATCTGATCGATCAGTTCTTCCTTCCTGATCCCCCGCAGAAATGCCAGCACCCGGCTGGGCATGGTGCAGCGGTTGTCAATGATGATGCGGGGGCGGTCCCATTCTTTTTCCGCCGGAAAAAGGTCCGCATATTGTCTGAAAAGGTGGATCGTGGCATAGGTCCCCATACCTCCGAGTACGCCGATCACAAAATCGTCTTTTTTCATTTTCGTACAGTGCCTCCTCTGCCTGTCATCCATTATTCATTTGCAGCTTTCGCATTCGTTCCTTGCGCATTTACACCCTCTGCTTTTACACCTTCTGCTTTTACACCTTCTGCTTTTACACCTTCTGCTTTTCCGCCTCTGCAGCCTGTTTTTCGCGGATGAATTCGGTGTAGGGCTTTTCGGCGCTCTGAATGGTCCCGCCAAAGGCGCCGCTGTGGGTGGAGGGAATGTTTTTGATCGTCATGTAGTCCTTGTATTCCTGTTTCAGGCGGCCGTCATAACCCGCCGGACAGGGGATCGTCGTGAATTCGAAGGGCATGTCGATAGTCTCGTCCCACCACTCTTTGCGGAACATGTTCTTTTCTTTTCCGCGTGAGAAACATACATAGCTGATGCGCTCGTAGTCGCTGTCGTTGTATTTCGCGCAGAGCTTCTCATATTTTTTAAACAGTTTTTTGTAGTCCGTAAACTTATACAGGAGTTTTGTCCCCTGCAGGAAGAGTCTGCCCCGGAGCTTGTGGGGGGCGTCCTTGACATAGCCGCCGTATTCAATGGTGCGCCAGAGGAGTTTGATCCTGGCCATGTGGATCTTGTATCTGAGGCCGTCGTCGGGGAGGATATCGAGCGGGAAAATATCAAGGAAGAGGCCCTTGTTGTAGGGGCGGTTCTCCTCGTTGGGAAGGTAGCCTGTCGTCTCGCTGTTGCGGATCTGGGCATGCTCGCGGATCAGCTTGTTGTCATTATAGAGTGTCTGGAAAAAGTAGGGATGGCGGAACTCCTTTTCCGCCACCTCTTTGAGTTTCTCATAATCCTTGCGGAACATGACGACATCGATATCGTCGTCCCAGGGGATAAAACCGTGATGGCGCACAGCACCCAGGAGGGTACCGCTGTCCGCGAAATAGCGCAGGCCGTATTTTTTGCAGACTGTGTCGAGCAGGTGGAGCATGTCCAGTTCCACTGCCCAGACCTGTTTCATCTGCGCCGAAATCGTGTAGCCGCAGCGCACTTCTTCTTTCAGAAAATCCTCGGGTATTTCAATCTGTAGTTTTACCATCCCTGTCTTCCTCCACGTCGGAGCGCCTGGTCATTTTTCCGGATTATCTGATCAGTGACCCTTCTCTTCTCCGGCGATCTGTTCCTTGATCTGCGTCGTACTGATCCCCTGCGTATAAGGGAAGTATTCGATAGAGGCGCCGAGCTCGGCAAATTGTTTTTCAGTCTTCTGATACCGCTCCGATCCTTTCCAGTCATCTCCGGAAAAAAGGACATCGAAGTGGAACTTCTCCAGTGCCAGCATCTTGTCATTGGTCGTCTCGATGTCGACGAGCACCGCGTCGTCCACGACCTTCAGGGCCTTCAGGATCCGCACCCGCTGGTCCTCCGGGTAGACGGGCTCCTTGTGCTTGTACTCGCGGACATAGGTGTCGTCGCAAACGCCGACGATCAGGATGTCGCACATCGACTTGCAGCGTTCCAGCAGGTTGAGGTGCCCCACATGAAAAACATCAAAGACACCGCAGGTATAGCCGACATGATACTTTTTCTTCATGGTTAATCTCCTTCCTGCGCCGCAAATTCCTGCGCAAGCCCTTCTACCGGTCCTGCCGGTTCTTCAAAACTGTTTTCAAAACCCGCACGCGGTGCCTGCGGCACATCTTCGGTGTGCGGGAGCGTTTATTCTGAGTTCCTTACGTCCCGTCTGCCTGCTGTTCGTTGTAGGCGTGATCCGCATCCAGAATGGTGCCGCCATGGGTGGAAGGAACCTGTTTGATCGTCATGTAATCCCCGTACTCCTTGGTCAGCCGCGCGTCATATCCTGCCGGAGCAGGGATCGTCGTAAACTCGAAGGGCAGCCGGACCGTCTCGTCCCACCACTCCTTCTGGAACATGTGATTGTCCTTGCCGCGGGAATAGGCGATGAAGCTGACACGCTTGTAATCGCTGTCGTTGTATTTGGCGCACAGATTCTCGTACATGCGGAAGAGCTTTTTGTAATCCGTCACCTTGTACAGGGCTTTGGTCAGCTGCAGGAAAATCTTTCCCTTCAGCTCATGCGGATAGTCCTTAATATAGCCGCCGTACTCGATCGTTCTCCACAGAAAGCGGATCTTTGCCACGTGGGCCTTGTATACCCGGCCCGGGTCCGGCACCACATCCAGCGGGAAAATATCCAGAAAGATTCCCTTGTTGTAGGGGCGGTCCTTCTCTTTGGGCATGTAACCGGTGGTCAGGCTGTTGCGGATCTGGGCATGTTCCCGGATCAGTTTGGTGTCAGTGTAGAGAGTCTGGAAAAAATACGGGTGCTGAAACTCCTTGGCGGCGACTTTTTTGAGAAGTTCGTAGTCGTGCCGGAACATGACCACGTCAATGTCGTCGTCCCAGGGGATAAAGCCGTGGTGACGGACAGCTCCGATCAGAGTCCCGCTGTCCGCATAGTACTTCAGCCCGTACCTGCTGCAGACCTTGTCGAGCAGGTGGAGCAGGTCCAGTTCGACCGCCCAGACCTTTTTCATTTCCGCGGAAATCCTGTATCCGCAGCGCACTTCCTCTTTCAGAAAATCCTCAGGTATATCGATCTGCAGTTTAACCATTTCCGTCTTCCTCCATTCGGTATTATTTTTCAATCCCGCTTTCATTTATCATCTCATATTTGCCCAAAAACTGCAACAAGCGCCGCATTGGGCGGCACCGGGCAGGCGGACCCAGGACAAAAAATGAGTCAGCGGGAACCGTCCCTGCTGACTCATCTGTTTGTATTTTATTTCTCGTAGCCGACCAGGAAAGCCTTAGTGTTGATCTCTACGGTCTTGGGCGGAACCTTGGCCTCAATGACCTTGAGCCAGTCTTCACGGGCAAATTCCATATGTCTTGCAGCCATACCGAGAACGATATTGTTGAAGACACGGGAGTTGCCCAGACTCAGGGCCTCCTCCATGGCATTGATCCTGTAGACCGTGTGGGTCTTCTCAAGATTCTCAATGATATTCTCGGGATATTTTGCAGTGCCCATGACGACGCTGATGGGATCGATGCGCCAGTCATTGACGATCAGGACGCCGTCCTTTTTGAGGAAGTTGGCGTAGCGCAGAGCCTCGAGGCGCTCGAAGGCAATGAGCACGTCGGCCTGTCCCTCTTCCACGATGGGCTCCGCCACGTCCTTGCCGTAGCGCACGAAGGTGACGACGCTGCCGCCGCGCTGTGCCATGCCGTGGACTTCCGAAACCTTCACTTCATATCCGGCGTTCTCCATGACGCCGCCCAGAATGCGGCTGGTGAGCAGGGTTCCCTGCCCGCCGACGCCGACGATCATAATATTCTTTGTCATAAT
>CAMKEX010000044.1 GCA_946411695.1 uncultured Lachnospiraceae bacterium | reverse complement strand
AGGTCTCGATCGCCAGGAATATGCTGTCGAACACAGGTCATCATCCTCCTTTCTTTACGCACCCCGGAGAGGTGCCGATAACCGCAGGACAGGCTTGAAAGAAAAAAGCATCTTCCATTTGCCTGTCCCGGGTTTTCTGTATGTTTTTGCCGTGGAAGCTGCCAATGCGGCCTGCATTAAAACAGGGTTGACAGCTGCGGAACGAGCTGTGTGCCGATCAGAATGACGCCGCCGCCGGCCATGAGCTGCTTGATGCCCTGCGACTTAGCGCCGGGATTGTCGTTGCCATATCCTTCCATAAGGTTGATGACGCCCCAAACTCCTAAGCCGGCGCCTATTGCCGTAACCAATGACTCCAAGATAGTTACCGCACTCGAAAAGAAAGTCATCCGGAAATACCTCCATATATATGTATTTATTATATATTTAGAATTATACTGTTACTGTCTCTCTTTTAAATCCGTCCCAAGGCTCATCTCGTATCGGCGGTGACATGTATTTTCTCATCCTCCAGCCTCCTCCTTTAGCAATAAAAAAGCACGCATAATGCGTGCGGGTTCATCTATCCTGTTCATTCCCTGTCATTCAAAGTTTCTTATGCCGATTCTTCAGCCTGTACTGCATGCCCCTCATCATATTCAAATGTCTCAAAGGGAGCGTCTACAGGAAGTGATAGCTTCCTGTTCATGTATTTCTCAATATCAAACAGATTCTTCTTGTCATAATCTGCAAGATGCTTATAATTCCTGTGTTTTGTGATATCAAATTTGTCGCTCAAAAACGGCCGCACGCCACGCAGCTGTAGTATGCACTTCTCGCCGTCCATGACCGCCAGCTCGTCGCGGCTCATAAGTTCCTTCCCTGTCTTCTGATAGTTCAGGCCATAGGACCGGCTCTGCCCACGCGTATCGGATGTGTTGTAAAGGTCAATCGTTTCCTTCCCGAGCGTTTCCGAGATCTCCTTCAGCGTGCTGCCTTCTTTGCCCCCAAGGAAAAGCAAGCTGTCACAATTCCCCAGAATTGTCTCGGCTGCATCCTTGTAAATTGTCTTCAGCTGGCTCTGGGATTGCAGGATGATCGAGGCAGAGATCTCGCGGCTTCGGATCGTCGCAATGAGTTTGTCGAACTTGGGGATCTGCCCGATATTCGCAAACTCGTCCAGGAGGAGCCGCACATGGCAGGGAAGCCTGCCGCCATACACGTCATCCGCTTTATCGCACAGCAGGTTGAAGAGCTGCGTATACATCATGGCTACGATGAAGTTGAATGTATCATCCGTATCGGAAATGATCACAAAAAGTGCTGTTTTCCGGTCGCCGATGGTGTCCAGTTCCATCTCGTCATAGGACATGAGGTCACGGATCTCGGCGATGTCGAAGGGCGCGAGACGGGCGCCGCAGGAAATCAGGATTGATTTTGCAGTTTTGCCAGCAGCAAGTTTAAATCGTTTATATTGGCGAACCGCGAAGTGCTCAGGCTCCTCCGCCTCCAATTCTTCGAAGAGCAGATCGACCGCATTTTTGAAGGTTTCGTCCTCCTCACGGGTCTCTGAAGCATTGATAAACTCCAGCAGCGTCGAAAAGTTCTGCTCCTCCTCCGGTGCCTCATACCAGATGTATCCGATCAGGGCGCAGTAGAGCAGGCGTTCTGCCTTCGTCCAAAAATCCTCCGAAGACTTTTCTCCCTCCCCTTTAGTATTAACCATGATCGTGTTTACCAGCTTCAGGATGTCTTTTTCAGAGCGGATGTAATGGAAGGGATTGTAGCGCATGCTTTTGCGAAAATTTATAGTATTCAGCGTTTTGATGATATATTCTCCACGCCTTACCAAAAGGGTGCCCACCTCGTCAAGGACCGTACCTTTTGGATCTGTTACCACGAATGATACCGGGTAGGCAGCGCTTTCGCACTGCATGAGGTTTGGCTTCACGTACCCTCTCGTTTTACCGGAACCAGAACCGCCAATGACAATGACATTCTTGTTCCGAGCGTATTTGGGATTCTTCGGGCGGGAGCTCATGGTCAGCCGTTCGGTCTTTGTCAGCAGGATATTGTTTTCAAATACTGGGTCAATGAAGGGGGCTATGTCCTTTGATGTCCCCCACCTGGCCGAGCCGTACTCCTCTCCCTGGCGGAACTTTTTCGCGTTGCTCTTCCTGTAAAGGATAAACACATACAGCAGGGCTGCGCCTGCAGCACCTGCAGCCAGGTCGACCGGATGCAGGCTTGGTAATGGACTTCTGAAAGCATACTGGAAATTCATCAGCATTGTCATGGCCTTCTCGACCGCCGTATTTCCCCGGCAGTGCCGATAAAGCCAGGAACATTTTTCTACGAAATAAAAAAAGAGGACATAGGGAAGTGTCCTCAGGATCGCTGCGCCCATGCCCCCTCTTATTCTTTCCACGGCCGCCTCTCTGAACCGGCCAAGGGACTCCCCGAATGGTTTTGTCCCATTATTGAGCGGCCTGATTCCCCGCGTCTTCTTATTTTTCCCTTTTCTTTTCATCTTTCCCTTCACTTATTCCTGCATCAGCTATCCGGCGCCGGCCTAGAAGATTTCACACTTCTTTGTCAGATCAGTTACATCCATGTAGTTTACTATTGCCCGTGCAGCAGGTCTGCCTTCGTTTATAAGGACGGCTCTTGCGCTTTCTCGTGGGTTCTCTCGCGCTCCCTGTGTTTTGCCTTGCGCTGCTGTGCAATGACATTCTGCAGTTTTTTCCGGATGGAAGGCCTGGTCTTACGGTTCAGAGTGGTCCCTGTATATTCCCGGAACGCGGCCTGCATGACATCGACATCCCTTGCCTTGAAAAAGACCAGATAGCGCGGGGGATCGCGCGATTTATCCTTCATAAGGCTGAACTGGATACTGTATTTGCGGGCGATTTTCTCAAATGATTTGATATTTTCATCAGTGATCTCTATATTGGACAGTTCGCTCCCTTCTTTCATCATCTTCCGCAGGGAAGTCTTCCCAGTCTGATCTCCCGTCCCGAGCTGTGAAGCCTGCTTCCGATTCACTGATGTCCCCTTGCCATCCCTTCTGTTTGATACTCTGTTAGAGGTGTGGCGCAGGAACATCTTCATGGCGTCTTTTAAGATCACTGCTGTCACCTTTGTGCCGCGAATGATCAGTGAAACCGTTTTTTCATTCATTTCCTCCTGCATCTGTCATCCTCCCGTCCATACTGAAAACAATCACACTGAGAGAGGACAGCATTACCTGGAGTTTTTGAAGGCGGGGCACCTCCCATCCGAATATCCTGCTTCACATGACCAGGGAAGGTCTTCGTCCAGCCAGTCACGTTCTTCTTTCTCCAGGGCTCCCTGTGAAAGTTTCCGGGGAGACCCAAGATCCGGAAACAGCTCCATTTCTACTGTCACTTCCAGATCTTCCATGCGGTTTGCCAGGCTCCTGTACTGCATGTAATTGATAAAACCGATGGCACAGGCTGCGGCAATGCCGAAGAACGCATTTTTCTTATCTCCGTTCACTGTCAATCCTCTATCAAATATGTTTCTTTTCAATTTTCTGATCCTCCTTTGTTTCATCTGTTTTTTCAGGTTCTATAGCAGGCTCTCCTGTGTATTCCTGGAAATGGTACCGCCAGTCGTCGTATTCTTCCTTTAAAATTCTCCCGAATATCAAATCCTGTTTTTTACAGTACCACTCCATGAAATATGGCATCAGTGCTGTTCTTTTTTCGTCCTTAAATGGTTCGACCATCAGGCAGAACGCATAATCCTCCCTTTTGATCGTGATTCCATATATATCTTCCATTACGAAGAGGGTGTGCATAAGTTCTGTGACCGTTTCGAGATGAGGCGCTGTCAATGCCGCAGGGGAGATTTCGAGGGCAGCACACATGGCATTAAGCAGTTTTTCCCTGGGATTTCTCAGGCCGGTCTCATACTGGGTAATCCGAACTTCTGCGTTATCTTCCGGAAATCCGATCATCATGCCCAGTGTTTTCTGACTCAGGCCTCTGAGTCTACGAAAGTAGCGGAGTCGTTTTCCTATTTTCATTTTTCTTCTCCATTCAATTCTGCAGGAAACCCAGTCTGTAGACGCTTCTGCCATCTTTCCATTCAAGTAGAGATAGAGGCTGTCTTTGATTGTGGCACGTCCCAAACACTTGGATCCGGGCTGTGACAAAATGATGAAATCCATATAAACGGCACCTGCAGATGCCTTTGATCATTCTGCAGGTGCCGAAATGGTTGGGATGTTTGAACACCCCGCATCGATTAGTAAAGTTGCCGTTACCTGCCATTGGTTCTTTCAGGAGAGCATCGCTCCAGGCGGGCATTGCATCTTACAGGTTTCTGGTGTTATCAGCCCTTTTTCCTGATTCTGTAAATAGCCAGGGCACCGATCCCGGCGGCCGCAAGCAGCAAGGGGATCAGGAAGATGAACAGATTGGTATCATCCCCTGTTTTGGGGTTTGAAAAAGATGAAGAAGATTTACTCCCTCCTCCGGAAGTTTTGTTTCCGCTGTCTGCAGGTTTTTCCAGGCTGACCGTCTGGGCCTCATCCTTAATGTCGGTATGGCTGGCAACAAGGGTGTTTCCAAGATAGAGTTCCTCAAATGCGACAAGGTTCTTTCCGCCAAGTTCATCTGCCTTAAAGGTGAAGGTCAGCTCAACGCTTCCGTCTGCCTTATCCGGTGTAAACTTCGCCTGTGCCGTAAGTTCCTTCTTGTCGACAATGGCAGCTTTTCCTGTCTTCTGGTCCATCAGCTTTCCGCTGATAGTGTATTCCTTTCCGGGAACGAGATTCTTGTATGTCACCTTGTCAACCACCTTCACCTCGCCTTTGGCGGTCATTTTCTTAATCTCTGATTTCGTGTCTGCGGCTTTCTGATCCGCTGTGTTCTTAGTTGTGTTAGTTTCAAAGGATGCATGGGTGGCGATTTCAGGAAAGAATACCGTCTGGTCTTCATCGTCGAGATCAGCATGGCTGCAAACCCTGATCCCATTGAAATAGAGATCCTCAAAGGCAACCGCTGTTTTTCCAGCGAGGATGGTGGAATCGACCTTGAAGGAAAGTTCTACTGATCCATTGACCGTTCCCGGCACAAATTCAGCCTTCGCGGTGATGCTCTTGCCGTTCTTTCCTCCCAGTTCGCTGCCGCTGGACTTATCCATCAGGACACCGGATACGGTATATTTCTTTCCGGGAACGAGATTTTTGTATGTTACCCTGTCAACCACCATGGCCTGCGTGCTTTTCGCGCCGACATTGGTGGATGTCATGGAATCAGCGGCGTGGGTGCGGATCTCAGGATAATGGATGCTCTGGTCCTCATCTTCGATGTCCGCATGGACCGCAACCAGGATGTCATTCTGGAACAGGTCTTCAAAAGCAACGACCGTCGTCCCCTCAAGGAGCCTGGAATCCAGGGTGAAGGTCAGCGTGACCGTTCCCTGTGCGGCTTCAGCGATAAATGTTTTCTCCGCAACAACGCCATTTCCCGCCTGGTCATAGAGGGGTTCGCCGGTCGCCTTGTTCATCAAGGTCCCAAGGACGGTGTATTCCTTCCCCGGAATCACATTGGAATAAGTGACAACATCTTTGACCGTGACTTTTTCATCGACCACGCCCGTGTGGTCCTTTGTCAGGCCGTCTTCGGCATCCGTGGTAACTTCAGGATAATAGATGCTCTGATCCTCGTCATTGATGTCTGCATGGGCGGCGACCTTCACATCGTTATGGTACAGGTCTTCAAATGCGACGATCGTTTTGCCCGCAAGCAGGGTGGAATCGAAGGTAAAAACGAGCGCCACATCTCCGGAAGTGACTGCGCCGTCTTTTTCAGTGCCGGCGTCTGTTTCTTCAGATCCAGTGCCCGCAGAAGCCGCAGGATCGGATCTTTCCTCATCTTCATCGGGGAAGAGGCTGATCACCGGTTCTTCCGGGATCTCCAGCGGGTCGCCCGCGAGGAAAGCGGCTTCTGCCGTGACAGCCCTGCCGGAGGCGTCTTTTATGGGTTCGCCGGTCGCCTTGTCCATGAGCGTCCCTTTCACCGTATATTCTTTCCCGGTAAGCAGGTTCTCATAGTGGACGATGTCGATGACCCTTGCCACTTCCGTGTGGGTACCCAGATGAGATTTTGTCATTTCATCGTACGCATTTGTGGAGACCTTCGGGTAGTGGACGCTCTGGCCTTCGTCCTCAATATCAGTATGGACAGCGACCTGGATATCGTTGTGGTACAGCTCCTCAAAAGCAACCGCTGTCGTTCCTGCCAGCAGGCTGGCATCAAAGCGGAAGGTCAGCTCGACCGTACCGTTTTTCTGTTTTGCCTCAAAAGTCTCGCTGGCCCTGATCTCCTTGCCCGCGGCATCCTTCAGCGGTTCCCCGTCCGCCTTGTTCATCAGTGTTCCCTTTACCGTATAGGTGCGGCCGATAACAAGGTTGGTGTAGGTGACCACATCAACAACGGTCGTTTCTTTACTTACAGCACCGGAAGGGTCCTCCGTAAGGCCGTCTTTGGCATCGGTCGTGATGGTGGGATAGAAGACTGTCTGGTCCGCGTCGTCCAGGTCTGCGTGGCTTGCCACTTTCACGCCGTTATTGAAAAGGTCCTCAAATACGACGCCCGCGTTGTCCGAAAGCTCCCCGGCAAGGATGTCCGTGTCCAGTGCAAAAACCACTTCTATGCTTCCTTCTGCTTCCTTCGCTTCAAATTCCGCAGACGCAGTGATCTCCTTACCGTCTTTTCCCAGGACCGGCTTGCCGGTCCCTTTATTCATCAGGACGCCGTGTACCCTGTAATGGCTGCCGGGCACAAGGTTTTTATAAGTCACCGTATCGATCACGGTCGTCTCAGCGGGGACTGTGCCGACTTCATCTTTTGTTTTTCCATCCTGCGCATTGGTGCGGATCTCCGGGTAATGGATGCTCTGGTCCTCATCCCCGATGTCCGCGTGGACAGCAACGCGGATTTTGTTGTGGTAAAGATCCTCAAAAGTGACAACGGTCTTTCCTTCCAGAAGAGCAGAATTAAGGGTAAAGGAAAGCTCAATTGAACCATCCTTCTCCGAAGGCGTGAATGTCCTTTCCGCGCTGATCTCCTTCCCAGCATCGTCTTTCAGGGACTCCCCGGTCTCTTTATTCATGAGGACGCCGGACACTGTATATTCCTTTCCGGGAATGAGGTTATGGTAGGTGACAATGTCTTTCACGACCGCCTCTTCCGACACGGTTCCGGTGTGACCTCCGGTCAGTCCGTCTTCGGCATTGGTCTCGATGGAAGGCACATGGATGGTTTCAGCCTCATCATTGAGATCCTCCCGGGATGCATAGATCCGGCCGTTTGTGCCTCTCACCGTCTGGAAAGCTACAGCATCTGTGCCGGGGTAGTCGGGGGCAGCAATAAAGCTGAACGGGATCTCCACCTCGCCGTTTCCGGAGGCCGAAGCGACAAATTCGAGGCTGGCATACACCTCATCGCCTGAATTGCCTTTCACAGCCTTCCCTGTCTCCTTGTCCATGAGGGTTCCCTCCATCGTGTAACTCTTTCCCGGCTGGAGGTTGGTGTAAGTAACTTTGTCTATAACTGTGACATCGCCGTCAGATTCTCCGACCTGGTCCCTGGTCGCCTTGTCCGCCGCCCGGGTATTGACAGAAGGGAAGTGGACCGTCTGCTCTTCATCGGCCAGGTCTGTATGGGAAGCAAGCGTCATATCGCCCAGCTTAACGTATTCATAGCAGACGACCGTCTTTCCCGCGAGCGCGGACGCGTCAAATGTAAATTTCTGTTTAATGGACGAACTGGCTGATTTGATGGTCTTTGTCGTCTCAGCTTCCACCGCTTTACCGCCGGCCTCGACCGGGGTTCCTGTCTGTTTATCCATGAGGACGCCATAGACAGTGACTTTCTGCCCGACATAACCCTGGAAATTCTCCATATAAACAGTATCGGTAAGTACGACTCCATCCTCCGCGGGGATGTACTGTTCGTCCCCTTCACCCCTCAGTTCCGTCAGGATAGAAGGTTTCTGGTGGTTTTCAATGTTTCCAAGCGTAATGGTCTGCATGTCCGCGTAGACGGAAAAGTCGTCCTCGAACATCTCCATCCCCTTATTGTTTTCTCCCTCGATCTCCACGATGTGGTAGTCACCGTAGGGGAGGGCTCCCAGGGAATCGTCTTCCTTTGCGTCCACGCCAAACCAGATGCGGTCGGCGTTCTCCTTCTTTGCAAAGGCTGCCGTGCTCTCGAAGATGCCGTTTTTATCTGTCGTGAAAGTGTGCTCCTCGATCTCTTTTCCATCGCGGTCAAGGGCGGTCACGGCAAAGGTCACGCCCGCCATGCGCTTCTGGCTGTCCCCTTCGATCTTTCGGATGGAGAAGTCGCCGCGCATGACCTGGTTTTTGATGGAGTCCTTTTCCTCCGTCAGGTCAATGGTGACGCCGTCTTCCCGGATGGTGAAGGAGACGGGCTTTATGCCTTTGGCAGTGTAGCCTTCAGGCGGTGTCGTCTCCACGATCTGGTAGTCACCATAGGAGAGCGCGCGGCTGCCTGTCCGGGCGAGCCCTGCCTGGTCCGTCATAATGGTCATGGCAGCTTCCCCCGCGGGGATCTTCTTCCCGTCTGCGTAAACGGCGTAAGTGCTCTTATTGTAAATGGTGAAGACTGTGCCTTCGAGGGCCGCCCCGCCAAGGGGCTTGTCCTTTCCTGTCTCCAGGTCTCTTTTTTTGATCTTAACCCCTCCGAAAATGGGATTGTCGGTGGAATGGACCTTGATGGTCTCTGTCAGCGTGTTGACATTGGCGCTGTAGATCGTCGTATCCGGCAGGTAGCCCTCCGGCACCTTTGTCTCCTTCACATAATAGGTCTTGCCGGCGAGGACCTCAATGACGTTGGATGTCCCGTCCGCCTTCACGGTAAAGGTCCCGATGGCGTCCTTTCCGGCTTCCGCGTCCTCTTTGGTCTTATAGAGAGCATAGACCGCGCCTGCGATCGGGAGGGTGTCGGGATCCTTGCCGTCCTTCTCCATGGAAGAGACCTTCAGCAGGGTTATTTTGCCCGGGATCGGCTCCTCCTGGCTCTTTACGGTCTCTGTCTGGTCTGCAATGATCTTTACCGTATGACCGGCAGTATCCAGCTTGAAGCCTTTGGATGCACTGGTCTCCTTGACAGTGTAGGTGCCCAGTGGAAGGGTCAGTGTGTTCGAGCTGCCATCAGCCTTTGTCGTCAGGGTCCCGACGCTCTTGCCCGCGCTGTCAGTCACCGTGTAGACAGCGCCTTCAAGGATGTAGAGAGGGGCTGCCGCCTCCGGGTCTGTAGAAGATTTGATGAGGGTCACCTTGCCGGTTTCCGGCTTCTCAAGGCTTTTTACGGTTTCCGTCTTGCCTGCCGTGATCTTTACGGTATACCCGGCGGTATCCAGCTTGAAGCCCTTGGATGCGCTGGTCTCCTTGACAGTGTAGGTGCCCAGGGGCAGCGTCAGGGTGTTCGAGCTGCCGTCCGCTTTTGTCGTCAGCGTCCCGACGCTCTTGCCTGCGCTGTCCGTCACTGTGTAGACAGCCCCTGCAAGGGTGTAATTGCTGTTGCCGTCTGAGATGGATGTGTCTGCGGAGGATTTCACCAGCGTGACCTTGCCGGTTTCCGGCTCCTCCTGGCTCTTTACGGTTTCTGTCTTATCTGCCGTAATCTTTACCGTATGGCCGGCGGTGTCCAGCTTGAAGCCTTTGGATGCGCTGGTCTCCTTGACAGTGTAGGTGCCCAGGGGCAGCGTCAGGGTGTTCGAGCTGCCGTCCGCTTTTGTCGTCAGCGTCCCGACGCTCTTGCCTGCGCTGTCCGTCACCGTGTAGACAGCCCCCGCAAGGCTGTAATTGCTGTTGCCGTCTGTGGCGGATGTGTCCGCGGAGGATTTGATGAGCGTCACCTTGCCGGTTTCCGGCTCCTCAAGGCTCTTTACGGTCTCTGTCTTATCTGCCGTGATCTTTACCGTATGGCCGGCAGTGTCCAGCTTGAAGCCTTTGGATGAGCTGGTCTCCTTGACTGTGTAAGTGCCCAGGGGCAGCGTCAGGGTGTTCGAGCTGCCGTCCGCTTTTGTCGTCAGCGTCCCGACGCTCTTGCCTGCGCTGTCCGTCACCGTGTAGACAGCCCCCGCAAGGCTGTAATTGCTGTTGCCGTCTGTGACGGATGTGTCTGCGGAGGATTTGATGAGCGTGAGCTTTCCGTTTTCCGAGTCGTTAGTGACATTTGTCCATTTGGTGGCGGTCAGGCTGTCAGCGATCTCCAGCTTGCGGACAGCAGTGTCCAGCTTATAGCCTGCAGGTGCCTTTGTCTCCCGGATGTAGTACTGCTTGCCTGCAAGGACCTCCAGGGTATTGGATTTCCCGTCCGACCCGGTCGTAAACCTTCCGACCGGGTCGTCTTCATTCCTGGCGTCCTCAATATTGGAATAGAGTGAGAACTGGGCGCCGGCCAGCCCTTTGCCGTCGGTTGAATCCTTTTTAATGATGCCGACCTGCGCGTATTTGGGCGTGTTCTTGACCTTGATCGTCTTGCCCTTGCCCTCCTCAAGGGTGTAGGGCCCGAAAGGCTCACTCTGCGCCTCGTAGCCCTTGGGTGTCGTCAGTTCCTTGAGGTAGACTGTCCCCGGTTCGCAGTAGAAGACGGTCTTGTTGTAAAGCCCGCTCACGCTGTCCTTTCCGATCGGGATGGGATCCAGTTCCTTCGTCATCTCCGCGTCCGTATAGGCTTTGACCCTCTGGGTGCAGGCCTTGTCGGAATACATGCGGAAATTGACCGTGCCGCCGGAAGCTGTCTCATGCAGTATATAGTGCGCGCTGTAAGCCCACCTCATGTCCGAATCGCTGGAGACTTTCTGGAGGACGATGTTGGAGGGTTCTTCCTCTTCAACACGTCCGAACACGTAAGCCTGCCGCCAGTGTCCGTCTACTTTGATCCGCCCGCTGGCATAAATGAATACATGGTCCATATCCGGAAGGGGTTTTGACGCCACGCCGGACTTATAGGCATTGATCAGCGCCCGCAGGTTGCTTCCTACATTGGGCCGGTCGTACTCGATGCCGGCAAGCTGCGCGTAACGTTCACTGATCGCCTCATGGCAGGCGGCAATGGCGACTTCTTTGGAATTGCTCCCAAAGCCCCTGGACCTTGCCAGGTCCTCGCCGTAGCTGTCCAGCATAGTGTAGTAGTAATACTTGATGATCAGGGAGTCCGTCACGCGCGAGACTTCGGGAAGCTCGCTTCCTTTGTTCCACCCCCTGTCATCCGGCACCGCGCAGATCCCCACGTAGGTGTTGCCGTCATCGTCGACGACATTGACCGGCGTCGTATGCCCGATATGGCCGGAGACGTCTTCCCCGATCCCCAGGTCCTCATATTCAATTTCGTCTTCCTTGCTGACGATCTTCGCGCCGGAAGCGTTATCTGTGGAAGCGGACGCGCCGAGGGCCGGGGCTGTCACCTTTTCAAAGGCGGTCTCAAACTCCTCCACCGTCATGGCGATCTCCTGCACAGATTCGCCGGATTCCTCCGCAGCTGCTTCTTCAGCAGCATCTGCCACAGTGGCATCCCCGGAAGCTTTGTCAGGATCTGCCTCGACGGCATCCGCAGAAGCTTCATCAGTACCTGCCACAGAGGCATCCCCGGAAGCTTCATCAGTACCTGCCTCAGCGGCATCCTCGGAAGTTTCATCAGTGCTTCCTTCTGAGACTGTTTCATTTTCCGAAGCCTCCGCCGTCGCATCTGTCTCAGTGGATGCCTCATTGACTTCGTCTGTCTCCACCTCATCACCCGTATCTGCCTCCGCAGCCTGATCATCGGTCGCGCCTGTCCCCGATGCAGTCTCACCGGCAGCTGCAGCTCCTTCTGATGCTTTTTCATAGGCATTGTCATCGTCTGCCTGTTCCGCAGCAACTGCAGCAGTGGTGTCTTCCGCTGGATTTTCTGCCGGCTCCGCAGCAGTTGCCGCAGTACTGTCTTCTGCAGGATTATCTGCCGGCTCTGCTGAAGGGCTGTCATTATCCGGTTCAGCATCCTCATCTTTCATTTCAGTACCTGTGGAAGCTTCTTCTCCGGCTGTTCCTTCTTCCTGCAACACAGCCGCTTCATCCGCCGTACTTCCGTTTCCGTCATTTGCCCGTAACAGGTCTTTTTCCGGCTCATCCATCTCAGAAGCGTCAGATCCCTTAACTTCATTCGAAGGCATCCCCTCAGCACTCTCGATCCTGCTCTCCGGTTTCTTCGATTCATTTCCATCTTCCGCGTCATCAGCGCCCTCCTCTTTTTCAGGAGACTTCTCCCCATTGCTCCCGGAGCCTGTGCCTGCCCCGTTTGCTGCACCAGAAGAAGATTCTTCCTTTTTTTCTTCCTTCTTCACCACCGTGATCCTGCGGCTGAAACGATATCCGTGGTTCCCGCTTTTGGGATCTGCATGGTAGACGGGCTTGTAGTTCCCTTCTTTTGAAGATGAGAACCCGTCGTCATCGTAAAGGGAGATTCTGACCTTTTTTGAGGAATAATCGATCCCTTTGAAGTCCTTCTCAATCTTAAAATCCTCGTCCGCGTCAACAGTAATATCATCCGCTTTAACGATCTCATCCTCATCGAGCATGTCCCGGACTTCCTTCAGCTCCGGATAATCCTCTATATATCCTGAGTCCGCATCGGGATCTGCCGCCACAGCAGGAATCGGGGCAAGTGCCGATGAAAGAAATGTCACTACGGAGAGGAAACCTGCAGCGACCTTTGCAATCGTCCTTTTTCTGTTCACTTCTTTTCCTCCATTTGAATCTGGATCTATCGGGTTATTTTTTCTTTCAGGCAGCAGTGCAGCCATCGCACTGGAATATGCCCATATATACCGTCACCTCCCTCTCCCTGTGTTTTGAGAAGTATCCCGCCCGGGCTTTTACGCTCCCGTGTCCCAAATGATTTTTGTCTCAGGAAGAACCTTCCCCCTACCGTTTGTCAAAGATCGGACAACCTGATAACAGCACATTTATACGGCAGGACGCATGGCCCTGCCGCATTGTATCTGCTGTTATTCATGAGCGTTTGTGCCTGTTCATCCCGGTCCCGTTCCAGTCCCGTTTTTTTACGCGGCGTTTTCTCTGCGGGCCGCGCGAATCATGCGCAGTCAGGCAGGTATCCATCCGGGCAGGCTATTCAGTTTTCAAGGTGTAACACGAGCGCTGGCATGGCCTTATCTGCTCCTTACACCTATGGGACTCCGGCAGACCGGAATGTTTCCTGATCTGAGAAAAATTATTAGGATCAAACCATTCCGTCTGTATCGGAAATATCATTTGCTTCCTTTTCCTCAAAATCAAAAATCATTTTCTTCTTTTGTATTTTCTCGATAACAAATGCGCCGGTTAAAACAGTAAACGCAACAATAAAAGGCATTAAATAGTGAAGGAGTTCTGTATCGTCCCCCGTCGCGGGCGAACCGGAAGAAAATTCTTCTTTTCCTTCCTGCGATACGGAAGTAGGCGCTTCCGGATGGTCGGATTCGATGATTTTGCCCTGAAGCGTCTCCCCCCTGGCAAAAGCTTTGTTTACGATCCTGCCTTTCCGGATGTCGTCCGAGGTGATCGCATAAGTGGCAGATGCCGTCACCTTTTCCCCGGGTGAAAGAATTCCTCTCCCTGTCCTGCTGTCCGTGCTCTTATCCCAGTCATACTCGATCCGGGAAAGGCCCTCCATCTGGTCGATGACTTCAATATCCTGAAGCGTCACATCACCGGAATTGGTAACAGTAAAGAAATACTGGATGGGTACGCCTGCTCTTGCGTCGCTGATCTGCTGGACGGATGCCCTCTTTGAAAAGTCAATGGAAGCTGTCCCCCTGAGGATCACCTCCGAAGTCTGTTCGTCCTCCACTGCGCCCCCGTTTGCGGTCTCAGCGCTCGCTTCGGCCTTGCGGACCAGCTTTCCTTCGTCGATGTCTTCCTGCGTGACGGTATAAGCCACTGTAACCGGAACTGTTTCCCCCTCGGAAAGGGTGTTTTCCCCTGTATCCGGATCGGAAGATCTGTCCCAGGCAACGGTCAGTTCCGCGTCATCGTCCAGGAGCTCACTGACTTCAACATCCGTGAGGATTTCAGAACCGCTGTTTTTCACCTTCATGGAGACATCTACCGTATCGCCCGCGGAAAGCCTTGCTGTCTTCTCCGGCTCCTCTGCGTAGCTGATCCGGATCGCCGCCCCGGATACTGTGGACTCTGCCGTGGCTTCTTCTCCATCTGCAGAAACAGCTTCTTCTGTATTCGTTTCCGCTTTTGTGTCTGTGTCCGAATCTGCATCTGCATCTGTTTCTACATCTGTGGTATTGTCAGGGTTTGTCAGTTCTTCCTTAACCGGTGTCCCTTCTTCAGAAGAATCTACAGGCGGTATGTCTTCAGGCTTTATGCCGTCGAAGCCGGTAAAGATAACTGTGGAACAGTTCGTCCCGCCCCAGGCAAACTCAATGTTCGCGCTGTTAACCGGAAGGATCACTGCATCCAGCTGCCCATTCCCTTCCAGATACCCGGAAGCTGATACTGAAACACTCGCATCCTCACAGCAGAATGCTTTGCCGGAAAACCCTGACAGCATGGCCACCCGTTCCCTGTCACACGTTTCACTGGAAGGATTCCCAAAGACTTTGTCCAGATCGGGAATGAAGAGGAAAGTCCTGGGCTTGGCCACCTCGTCCCCCTCGTGCCAGATGATGCGCGCGGACCATTTTTCCGAAACCCTTACATCCACAGCTTTTGCTTCATTTTTCTTATCT
Source organism: uncultured Lachnospiraceae bacterium (assembly GCA_946411695.1). Lineage (GTDB taxonomy): Bacteria > Bacillota > Clostridia > Lachnospirales > Lachnospiraceae > CAG-791. The sequence goes on along the minus strand of CAMKEX010000044.1, from coordinate 8,122 downwards.
GCGTCATTCTCTTCCGTGCTGGCAGGAATGCTCCGTGCCTCAGCCCTGAAAATATGGTTATCGGAAACAGAGGAAACTACGATCTTCCCGGAAGCCTCTTCTCCGGAATCCTCAGGAAGTTCAATCCTGGCCTCTTTAAGGCTCAGGATCAGATCCACCTTTTCCCCGTCTGCTGTGCTCCCGGCATTTTCGAAGATGTACTCCACGACATTTTCATATGCACCCGTCCCATCCTTTACGGTTGCAGCCTCTATGGCCAACGCTGTTCCATCCTCCGTCTTTTCTGTTTTAAACCGGTCATCCAGGATGGATGTCGAATGTTCAGCATCCTTTAAGTCGAATAAAATGGAGGTCCCTTCCGAAAAGAAATCCTTTTCCCTCTCCAGGAAGCCTGTAAGCGACTCACTATATGCTGCCCACTCCTCTGCCGGGATCCGGACAATCTCGGGAGTGATCGCGCCGGCGAAATCATTGCTGCCATAGTTGCTGAAGACAGTACTGCTTTCGTCTTCGTTGTCCAGTTCTGGATCCTGTTCTGCAGTATCATCTGTTGATTCCGAATCCGTGTCCGCCTCGCTGGATGCTTCCCTGTCACCATCTTCATGGTTCTCTGATTCGTTATCCGAATCATCTGTGCTGTCGGCTTCTTCATTCGGATCTTCATTGGAAACATCTGTACTATCTGCATTGTCTGCATCTTCTTTATCTTCTGAGACTTCGTTCTGATCCCTTTCTGTGTTAGTGGCAGCTGTCTGTGATTCATCCGCAGCTGCGCGAGAATCCGTGATTGATTCATCAGCAATCTTTTCAGAAGTGGATGCATTTTTGGGGTCGTCCACTTCAGGCGATTCTGATGTATCTTCCCTGTTTGTCATGCTTTGAGAAGTCCTGGAAGTATTGGAATCATCGGTTTTCTCTTCCGACTCCTCTTCTTTACTGATCCCCCCTTCCTCCGGCATCTCCACATCCTCTTCCCGGCTTCCTTTATCCTCCTCTGGCATCTCATCTGCTTTAGCACTCGTCAGCCCTGTGGAAGCATCATTGCTTTCAGTGCGTTCCTCATCATTGTCTGCAGGAAACACGCCGATGTTTAGAGGAACAGCTGCAAGTGTGCTCCCTGTATCCGCAGCTGTATTTCCAGTTCCGCTGTCATCTTCCGGAAGCCAGCGAGGACTGCATGTCTGCTCAGACTCCGATATGCCGGTATTATTCTGTACCGTCTGATTTGCGATGCTTCCTGCCGCGCTTATCACAACGGGGGACAGGATCAATAATGCTGAGACGGCTGCCATACCTGCCCGGATCCGCAGTTTTGACAGATCTACGGCTTCTTTTTCTTTTTTGATCCCTTCGTTATTTCTCCTGATAAAAAAGTCACGCTTTTGTTTATGTTTTTTGCTCATTTTCAATTCACCTGTTCACTTTCTGTCACAGCTTTCATTTTCTGCCGGAATTGTCTCTATCAAAAAAACAGTTACCGGCAGATGTCGGCAGCGTCTTCCCAGGGAAATCAGCAAAGCCTATTTCCCTGAGAAGACTGGGAAACCCGGGCTTTCAGTCCCAGACCCCGGTATGAAAGAAAAGCCCTTAGGCGTTTCTTTCATGATTCATCACAGTTTTCCGCCTCGGCACATCTGAAGAAAAGGCAGGGTCTTGTGCTGCCGTACATAGAACCCTGCGCTTTTAATAGCCCATATGAAGTAGACATGGTTGAAAGATGTGATCTCCGACAGTCTGCGCCGGGAGCTTCAAAACATGTGTGATTTACCCTTTAGTGTCTTCTGTAATACTGATGTTCAAACTGATAGTGGACCGCCCGGACTCCCAGGTTCTTCTGTAATCTCTTCAAGCGGTCCTTTACCCGTTTTTCCATCCTTTCCAGCCTGGCCCGGCTGATTCCAAGCATCAGCCCGGTTTCTTTGCTGTTCATGCCCTTGTAATAGCGGTAGTAAATCAGGCTCTGTTCCTCTTCGGAAAAATTACCCAGCGCCCGCTCGAACATCCTCAGCTTCTTTCGGCTCTGTTCGCTTCCTTGTGGTTCCTGCTGCCTGCCGGGTTCCTGCGGCGCTTTCCCCATTTCCTGAATTTCTCCTGTTTTGTATCCATCGTTATTCCTTCTCTGCAGCCAGGAGAGGAACAGTTCCCTCCGGACCTCGATCCTGGAACCATCCTCCATTTCAAAAAAATAGCTGCTGCAGACTCTGGGCTTTTGACCCATGTTGTTCTCCTTATCCAGCGCTTCAATGCCTTTTTTTTCGTGGTTCCAAAGTCGTGGGGCTTCTTTCAGGACCTGTTGTCAGGACACCTGACTTCCTGATCTTTGCCCTCGCCCGTGTCAGCATTTTCGAGATCATTGATTTTGAATATCCCATTTCTTTCCCCACCTCTTTTTCTGTCTTCTGGAGGATACAGCACTCCCAAACGACCCGTTTTTCCCTGTCTGTCAGTACGGAGAGCGCAGCTTCCAGCATCTGGTTTTCCCAGTACTTCTCAAACACCTCATCCGCAGCAGTTTTCTTCTCACGCTCTGTGTAAAGTGTTTTCTTCCTGATTCCTGTTTCCATGTTTTTCAGGATCCTGTCTTCCCCGGCCAGGTAAAGGGCAAGATGCCACTCCTCCTGTTCCAGGGAAAATACCCCTTCCGGGATCCCTCCAGGGCCGCCACCCCCTGTTTCCTGCTGCCGTCTGGAATTCTTTTCGTTCTCCCCGAACGTATAGGGTCCTGCTGCAGTGATCGGAAAGACCGTCTTGTGCCTGCCGATCATGCAAACTACATACCCGTTCCTGTAGACAGTGATACGGGAATCATTGCCGATGCAGATGGATTCATAAATCTCTTCATTCTCCCGGAGCTTCTTCTCGCTCGGGATCTCCTGCCCTGCCTTCGGAACTGCCACCTGCTTCTTTAACTGCTCCAATGTCCTCATTGCTGCCGCCTTTCCCGGGCAGCCCTGGAGCAATTCCTGTTATTCCAGTAATATCTCAATAAAAAGAGACAGTTCCCTGATCAGACTCCTGATTGCAGCCGCCGTTCATGGCAGCTGAAAAAAGCTCATGGCATGCCCGTTTTTTTTAACGGGCATGGCGTGCGCTGTATGGACCATATGCCGTGTTGCATGCTGCGCTGATCAGCAGCGGCCGTCAGGAAGGACCTTTATGTCTGACAGCCATAATTTCCCCTGTCCATACAATATGCTTTTGTTGCGGATTAATCCCCGCCGCACGCGGGGGATCTGCCCTCGCTTTCCCCCATATCCGGGGTATTTCACACACTCAGGCACTTATGCCCCTGCCGCTCCAGCGTAAGGGGCATTGAACTATTGCCACTGAACTATTGCTATGCTATTTTCCCCTCTCTTCAAGGGCATTGAGGAGCGCCATCATTGTCTTGGCCACCACCTTCTGGTCCTCGCCTTCAAGATGCCTGAAGCGCAGGAAGACCTGTTCGTCCCTGCCTGCTTCCTTCATCTTTGACACTTCCATTCCGATCAGGTAATTGGCGTCCGCATCCAGCGCAAGAAGGATCCTGCGGAATTTGTCAATGGATGTTGATGACTGACCACACTCCAGGCGGCTCAGGGTATTGACGCTGATCCCTGCCCTTTCCGCCAGCTGCTCCTGTGACAGGTGCAGCTCCAGCCTGCGCTTCCGTATCCGTTCTCCAATCTCCAGGTACTCCTCGGACAAAGTCCGGTATCCCAATACTGCATCGCTCCTCCCTTCCATTGATCGAAACTTTGGACCACGGTGGTCCAAAGTTCTGTATCTCAAAATCGTTCGTTATCCCTCCGGATCATATGGATCCGAAGACCAGTTCTTGTCAGAACCAGATTTTTTCTGCCCGCGTTTATCCCGTAACTTTGGACCACGGTGGTCTAAAGTCGGACTATGCGGGCTTTTGGCTTTCTTATTTTCTTTTCCCCTTCTGCTTATTCTCTTCCTGCTGCTGCATTTGGAAAAAACACAACAGGGAACTTTAGACCACGATGGTCCAAAGTTCCCTGCAGGCTGATGCGCTGCGCACCCTGCTATGAAGTTGTATCCCGCACACTGCTTAACCCATATGTGTGGGGTGGGACTTCTTTCCTGTAGCCCCTCTATTATCAGCTATCAGCCTTCTCCATGCCTCTATGCTGCAGTCGGATGGATCTATACTGCAGTCGGATGGTTCCGAAATGCCCCTCCGTATTATGCCCTGGTCATCCTGGCCTTCTCCATCAGAAGTGCCATGCAGGACAGACAGCTTACTATCGCCTTGATTATCATGCAGAACAGATAGAACACTGCCCGCAGTATCTTCCATGCCAGTATAAAGATGCCGATCACACCTCCGACAAGTACATTTCCGAACAGGATGCCGACAGAATCGGTGAAGGGATGGCTCCTGGGGACAACATACATGCACATGTGGGAGATCCCGAAAGGAACACCCATCAGCCAGATAAAGAGCAGCCAGTTTGTCTCCCCTCCCTCTGTGCAGAATGGATAAAGGATGTATGCAAGCAGTGTCGCCCCGCATAGCGGCAGGAACACTTTCTTCAGGAATTTTTCAGACATCATTCTTCACCTCCGAAAACATCATAGTTGGCTTCCGCCTGGTAGTAATGCCCTATCGTCAGGACGGAATTGTACAGGGCAGTCATCATGTAGGCCCGGATGTTGCTGACTTTTCTGGAGCTGTTGCGCAAGGTCCATCGGACATAGTCAATATGGTCCCTGCGGATCTTGTAATAGTGCTCCTTCACCAGAACAGCCGGCATTTCATTCCCGTTGATCCTCAGTATTGCCGTATCAGGCATTCTCAGGACATCCACGACCATTTCTACGAGTTCATCCACCTCCTCCCTGCTGTCCTCGTCCTCTCCCTGGAAGCTTTGGTAATCGACCCTTTCACGTACATAATTGCGGATTCCATCAATCACATCCATCTCTGTGGGCGGCACAAATACACCGGGTATGGCAGTATCCCCGGATTGATTGATGGATTCAGTCTCACTCTTTTCAGTCTCGTTATATTCAGTCTTATTAGGGTCTAATTTCTGGACTTCTTGAAGTCTATTTTCTGGACTTCCTGAAGTCCAGTTTTTAGACTTCTTGAAGTCTAATTTCTGGACTTCTTGAGGTCTAATTTCTGGACTTCCTGAAGTCCAATTTTTAGACTTCTTGAAGTCTAATTTCTGGACTTCTTGAGGTCTAATTTCTGGACTTCTTGAAGTCCAATTTTTAGACTTCTTTGTAGAATCAGGCTTTTCGGGCTCGTTTTCTCCTTTTAACGTATTTATATTATCGCTTTCGCGTTCTCCTTCAATCGGAGACATGAAGTTCTTCACGTAAAAAACATTTGCTTTTCCCATCCCGGGACGGCTCTTTTCAATCAAGCCGATCCCCTGTTCCGTATCGAGTTCATGAACAAGATTCACTGCAGTCTGTTTGCTGCACTGAATCAGTTCACGAATGTCGGCCAGCGGAAAAACAATATAGACCCTGCCTTCTTCGTCCAGCCACCCGTTTTTTGTTGACAGTGACATCCTGTCTAACATGAGTCCATACAGGACTTTTGCTTCACAGGACAGGCCTTTGAAGCGTTCTTCGGTGAACATGACTTTGGGAATCCGGTAAAAGGTATAGCTTTCTGCCTGCTGCCCGTAAAAATAATCAAAACCAGATGGTTGCAGCATGGTCATTCACCTCCTTCCTGTTTAGATTTCCAATCTTTCAGGAGTCCGAGGATTATCTCCTCTATTTCCCTTTTCTCTGTTTCAGGCGGGAAGAATTCCCTGATCCGCCTGTAAGGAATCGCTATACCTGTTTCTGCCTTTTTCCTGTCCATCAGGATTTCATAGATCTTTTGTTCATCAAGCGTCCCGGCTGCGCTGTTTTCACGCAGCTGTTCCGCCTGTTTTCTGTTTGGGTACAGCAGGATCATCTCCATCGTTTTCTCAAGGAGCACCTGTTCATCTTCAGGAAGGTAGGAAAGCTGTTCTCCGCAGACAACAGTGATCTTTCCTGTGTCGACCAGGCTGAGCAGGCTGTCGCTAAGATAAGAAAGGCGGATGTACCGCTTGACTGTTGTGCCGCTGTCTCCGGCGGCTTCCCCGACAGCATCAGCCGTATGCTTTCCCCCGCGAGCCCCCTGGTGCTTTAAGGCGTCATATTTCATCCGGTAGGCTTTTGCCTTTTCGCTGGGGAGAATATCTTCCCGCTGGATGTTGGCATCCACCATGACAACGACAGCTTCATCGTCTGAATAGTCGCGGACAAACATGGGCATTTCCGTAAGCCCGGCCAGTTCGCAGGCACGCCTGCGGCGGTGGCCGGAGATGATTTCATAACCGCCTCCGCTGTCCTGCGGGCGCCTGCGGGCAATGCCGGGGACGAGGACGCCGTACTTTCTGACGCTCTCTACGGTTTCCTGCATCTTTTCATCGTCCAGAACCCGGAAGGGATGTCCTGCGAACTCATGGAGTTCCGACAGTTGGATCATCTTTACACGGTCTTCCTTTCCCGTGTCCTCCTGATCTCCGAAAAGGCTTTCGTAGCTGTCCAGAACGATCTTGGAAGCGCTGCTCTCCTTATTTTTCATTGCCCAGCACCTCCTTTGTCAGTTCCAGATAGGCCTCTGCGGCCTTGCCTTTTGCGTCGTGCCTGTAGATGCTGATGCCTTCCGCAGGCGTTTCCTCCAGCCGGACTGTATAAGGGATATATTTCCGGAAGATATGGATCCTGTCCCCATAGGTGTTCCGGACCATTTCCATCGTCTCACGCGCGTACTTTGTACGAGGATTGACCATGGTTATGAGGATCCCTTCGATGGCAAGATCCGGGTTGATCTGCCTGCGGATCTTGCCGATCGTCCGGATCAGCTCCTGCAGCCCGTCCAGGGCAAGCTTGGCCGCCTGGACGGGGATCAGTACGCTGTCCGCGCATGCAAGGGCATTGATCGTCATCAGCCCCAGGGACGGGGCACAGTCGATAAGGATGTAGTCATAACGTGAACGCAGTCCCGACACGTACTCCTTCAGGATAAGCTCCCTGCTCATGACATTGACAAGGGCCAGCTCTACTCCTTTGAGCGTCTCATTGGCCGGAACCAGGTCTACGCCCTCCCGGTGGTGGAGGATGGGATCCTGGATCTCATCCTCCTCAATGATGGAAGCCATGACTGTGGCGATCGAGGGCTCAAGCAGGGACGGCTTCCTGAATCCAAGGCTTGCCGTCAGGCTTCCCTGGCTGTCACAGTCCAGGAGCAGGACCTTCTTCCCCTGCTTTGCGAGCCCGATCCCGAGATTTACGGTCGTGGTTGACTTGCCCACACCGCCTTTCATATTTACGATTGAAATGATTCTGCACATGGTTTTTTCACCTGTCCTTTATGCTTTTTCTTCGGTTTCCTGTTCGTGGCCGTCTGTGCCGGCTGCCGGATCTGCAATGAAGACTTCCCCCATCATTCTGAAATGCCGGTTCGATGTCCGGATCGGGAGAATGCGGGAGACGTTCTGGAGGCGGAGATTCTGATCCTCCTCCAGATGCCTGCGGAACCAGACCAGTTCATCGGGCGTCCCCATCCAGCGAAGCTTAATCATGGCGGCCTCCTTTCCGGCAGATCCTTCCCATGTGCTGTTTCATGTGTCCTGCTGCACCTGACGCTGTTCTACTGTTCATTTTTCACCTCCTGTTTCTTCTTACGCGGACGCTGCAGCATGCTCTGATCTACTGCATATCCACATAAGACTGAAGAAGCACCCTGGGCCTCTTCGCCATTGTCAACTGCTCCTAGCTTCAAATAAAACTTCACCACAACATAAAAAGGACACCTTCTAATCTCTTAGAAAGTGTCCTTGTGAAACATCTGATTGGCTCTGACAGCGCCAAATCTGTCCTTATCGGACCGAATTTGGTGTCACATTTGTTGTCAAATTGTTGTCAAAATGACGATGAAGGCTCAAAAACCCGCGTAGTTATGCGGTTTAATCCTTCAATGTTTTCATTGTCGGGAAGAGCAGGACGTCGCGGATGGCCGCGCTGTCGGTCAGCAGCATGGTCAGACGGTCGATGCCGTAGCCGATACCGCCGGTGGGAGGCATGCCGATCTCCATGGCGTAGAGGAAGTCCTCGTCGGTGT
>CAMKEX010000043.1 GCA_946411695.1 uncultured Lachnospiraceae bacterium | reverse complement strand
AATATATGCTACAACTGGATCAGATGAAGACTGAAATCCAGCAGTATGAAGACACCATGCACGAGGTCCTTCATTCTCTGGATCTCGAATATAAAAAGCAGCGCATCGAAGAGCTGCAGCGCGAGTCGGAAGCACCGGATTTCTGGTCAAACGCCGATGTCGCAAACAAGAAAATGAAACAGCTCAAGGACCTGCAGACTACCGTCGAGGACGCGGAGCATATCGAGACACAGTACGAGGATATTCTCATGCTGATCGAGATGGGCAACGAGGAGGACGACGAATCTGTAGTCGACGGTGTCCGCGAAGAGCTGGATGAGTTCAAAAACAAGCTGGAGGAGATGCGTCTGGCGACCCTTCTGACCGGCGAATACGATGATTCCAACGCGATCATGTCCCTGAACGCAGGCGCAGGCGGCACGGAGAGCTGCGACTGGTGCTCCATGCTCTACCGCATGTATACCCGCTGGGCGGACCGCAAGGGCTTCAAGGTCGACGTCATGAACTTTATCGACGGCGATGAGGCCGGCATCAAGTCCGTGGATTTCCAGATCAGCGGACCCAACGCCTACGGCTATCTCAAATCCGAGCGCGGCGTCCACAGGCTGGTGCGCATCTCACCCTTCAATGCCCAGGGCAAGCGCCAGACATCCTTTGTCTCCTGTGACGTCATGCCTGATATCGAAAAGGATATTGATATCGTTATCAATCCCGACGATATCCGCATTGATACCTACCGCTCCAGCGGCGCCGGCGGCCAGCACATCAACAAGACTTCCTCTGCGATCCGCATCACCCACTTCCCCAGTGGCGTGGTCGTGACCTGCCAGAATGAGCGCTCCCAGTTCCAGAACAAGGACAAGGCCATGCAGATGCTCAAGGCCAAGCTCTATATGCTGAAAAAGGAAGAGGAAGAGGCCAAGCTCGCCGGTATCCGCGGCGAGGTCAAGGACATTGCCTGGGGCAGCCAGATCCGCTCCTACGTCCTGCAGCCCTACACCCTGGTCAAGGACACCCGCACCCAGGAGGAGACCTCCAACACCGGCGCGGTCCTGGACGGCGATATCGACCGTTTCATCAATGCATATCTGCGCATGGGCGCCAACAAGGCCAGCCGCAGCGAAGAAATGTGATGAAAGGTATCTGAAATACTATGTTTTGAGTGATTTTTTCACAAGGCCCGCGAGCGGGTCATGAATAAAGATATAAGGCGGCTTTCAATTTATGCTTACAATCCCGGAAACCATAAAACTGTTTGACAGCGACGCATATGCTGCGGACTTTACCGCGGCGGTTCTCTCCGCGGAGCTGATTGAAAAAAAGAAATCCAGCCACTGGGAGATCATCCTTGACCGGACCCTGTTTTTCCCTGAGGAGGGAGGACAGACGCCGGACGCCGGGACAATTGACGGCTGTCCTGTGATCGATGTGCAGCTGGACGGCAATGTGATCCGGCACAGCGTGAAAGCCGAAAAGACGGAGGACGGGCAGCCGCCCTTTGCTCCGGGCCGGATTGTCCGCGGGCAGATCGACTTTGCCCACCGCTTCTCCAACATGCAGAACCACTCGGGCGAGCACATCCTGTCAGGTCTTGTGCACAACCGCTTCGGCTACGACAACGTGGGCTTCCACCTGAGCGACAACACCGTGACCCTGGATTTCAACGGCCTCCTGACGGACGAAGATATTGTCTGGCTCGAACAGACAGCCAACCGGGTCGTCTGGGACAACAAAGAGATCCGCGGCTGGTATCCGGATCCGGAAGAACTCAAGTCCATCGAATACCGCAGCAAAAAGGAGATCGACGGTTCCCTGCGCCTGGTGGAGATTCCCGGTGTGGACATGTGCGCCTGCTGTGCGCCCCATGTCAGAAGGACCGGCGAGATCGGCCTGATCAAAGTCATCAGGACCCTGCGCGAGCGAAGCGGCATCCGCCTGACCATTCTCTGCGGCAGCCGTGCCCTTGCCTACATGCAGACCCTGCAGCGGGCGGCGGAGGATGTCTCCCACCTGACCAACATGCCCCGTGAAGAGATTGCTGCGGGCACATCCCGTATCCTGGACGAAAATGAAAGGCTCCGTCAGCGTGAGGCGGCCCTTGAGGCAGCTGTCACGGCGGCTCTCGCAGCCTCTGTACCTGCTGATCAGCGGGATGTCTTCCTGTTTACGGAAGGAGCCGACGGCAGCAGCGCCGGCATCGGCAACCTGGCACAGCGCAGACTCGTCAACACACTGTGTGAGACACATCCCGGCTACTGCGGCGTCTTCGCCGGCAGCGATGAGACGGGCTACCGCTACATCATCGGTGCGACCGGCACGGGCGATGCCCGCGCCCTGAACGCCTGCCTGCGCAAATACTGTCCCGCCCGCGGCGGCGGAAAACCCGCTATGGTCCAGGGCTCCGTCCAGTCGACACAGGAGGAGATCCGGACAGCGCTTCGCAAGTCCCTTTATGAGATATCGGAATCCTGAACATAATTATGCAAGTACACTGAATATGATTCGTAATTGACTGAAACAGGATTTGTGACTGAGTGTCATTTAAGAGTTTATCCCGGAAGCAAGGAGGAATCGAAATGGCCGGAGCAGTGATATATCTTTTCCTGATCTTTTTCGTGATCGTCCGCGTATTAAATGCAAAAAAACCAAAGAATTCCGCAACCGGCAGAACTGCCTCCGGAAATGCAGCTTCGCGCAGCAGAACGGGCAGATCTTCCGGCAAAAGTCCAATGGCTTCGGACGGCCACCGCGTGCCGAAGGACCAGGATATTTCCTGCCGCCGCTTCGGCCACAATCACGAGGAGTTTGACACTCCGAGATTCATTCCCCACGATGATCTTGAAGAGGGATACATCATCCTCAACGGCGTCCGGATGAAACTGACGGAGGCCGACAGCTACGAAAACAGAATCTGACAGTTGTCAAGGGTTGTCAAGGGGACGGTTCCAAGGTTGTCAAGGGGACGGTTCTTCTGACACTTCGCATGCGAAGTGTCAGAAGAACCGTCCCCTTTGACAACAGAAGAACCGTCCCCTTTGACAACCCCTTTTTTGTTTCGGCCTTTTATGTGTCGGGATACTTGCTTTTTTAAGAAGCATAGAATATAATTAAATATCAATATATATGAAACATATCGAAACATCATGATTTCGGGCGAGATTACGATAGAGAAGAAAAAGGCTGCTTAGATTATCAGAAAACAAATGGAATTATAAAAGCGGAGGTCAAAAATGGATTACAGAAAGTTACTGCATCATGAAGAGGGAGAACTAGAGGGAGCTGCTCATGAGTCGGCGGCAGAGCTTGAATATTGGAGCAAGCCGGATTTTGAGGGGGCCATGTATGACGACAGGATCTATACGATCAATGACATCTATTCGCTTCCGGAAGGGGTGATTGCAGAGCTGATTGGAGGGAAGCTGTACTTTAAAGGGACCCCAAAGGCTATACACCAGGAAATCTCAGGGGAAGTATTCTTTGACATAGTCAATCATATCCGTGGAAGAGGTGGGGACTGCAGAGTGTTTTTTCCACCATATGGAGTGTATCTGCACGGAGATGATTCCACCTATGTGATCCCGGATCTGACGATTGTCTGTGATCCGGATAAAAGGAAAGATGATGGGTGTTTCGGCGCGCCGGACTGGGTGGTGGAAGTGATTTCCAAGTCCACGCAGAAGATTGACTATGGCCTGAAGCTGTTTCTGTACAGGGAGGCTGGTGTGCGCGAGTACTGGATCATTAATCCGATCAACAGGACAGTTATGGTGTATGTGTTTGAAAACGGGAGGGAAGATGCAGACATGTATTCCTTCGATGATGCGGTGCCCTGCCACGTCATCCCCGGGCTGGTCATCCGTCTGTCAGACAGATTGTAAGATTACAGCCGGTACTGGTCTTGCTGAAGAAGCAGGTGTTGGAGGTATGCCCGTCGTCGGGCCGGGATGCGAGAAAGGGAATAAACGATAAATAGAATAGAAAAGTGCAGGATTTCAAATAGAATTGACGGGACATCCACAAAAATACTTTAAATACAGGGGTGTTAACGAAGAAACTGAGCAAGGAATTGGAATAGAATAACTATAAGCATTCAAATATCATACTTATAACTTAATACCGAACATTATTAAACGAAACATTTATTAATATCATGAAGGCCGGGGAAGGTTTCATCAGGCGTTTAAGAAGGAGGAGTATTATGGCAAGTAAGTATGATGGTTTATCGCGGATCATTATTCAGAATGTCGGAGGTAAGGAGAACATTTCCGCGATTACACACTGTGTTACAAGACTTCGTTTTACCTTGAAGGACGAGAGTAAGGCAAATACCGATATTCTCAAGTCCACGGACGGTGTGGTGACGGTGCTGCAGTCCGGCGGCCAGTATCAGGTGGTCATCGGCAATCATGTACCGGATGTTTACGCATCGGTTGTTTCCGTGGGACATCTGGAGAGTCTGGCGGCGAAGCCGGATGGGGAGGAAGACGCTCCCAAAGAGAAAATGAATCCTTTTGACACCTTTATCAGTATTGTCACCGGCGTATTTACTCCTTTCCTGGGTGTCTTCTGTGCATGCGGCATTCTGAAAGGTATTCTGGCGCTGTTGTCTACAATCGGGATCATCAACGGCGCCGGCGGCACTTATAATATTCTGTATTCTCTGGGCGATGCGGCATTCTTCTTCCTGCCTCCCATCCTGGGATTCACGGCAGCAAAGCGCTTCAAACTCCCCGAGATGGAAGGCCTTCTGCTTGGTCTGGCCCTGTTATATCCCAACATGCTGGATGCATCAGCGGTGGATATTTCCAATCTCTTCAAAATTCCCGTAGTCATGCCCCCTTCCGGCAACTATTCCAGCAGTGTCGTCCCTGTGATCTGCGCAGTAGCTTTCGCAGCCTGGTTTGAGAACCTCTACAAAAAGTTTATACCCGACACGATCAAAATGTTCGCGATTCCGCTGATTACACTGACCGTGAGTTTTTCCGCGACTGTCCTGGTGATTGGACCAGTTGCAAGTGCTGTTTCAAGTGCCCTGTCCTTTATCTTCAACTGGCTGTATGGTGTCAGCTCCATCGCCATGGGAGCTGTCGTCGGCGCCCTGTGGCAGGTTCTCGTCATGTTCGGTCTGCACTGGTCTCTGATTCCGATTGCTCTGATCAATATGTCCAGCGGCGGAGATATCATCCTGGCAGCAATGTTCGGCACTACCTTTGCCCAGACCGGAGCAGTTGCCGGTATGTGGCTGAAATCCAAAGACAAAAAGGTAAAAAGTCTTGCTCCCGCGGCTCTGATTTCCGCAGTTGCCGGTGTCACTGAGCCTGCAATCTACGGTCTCACACTGCCTAAGAAGGGACCTTTCTTCCGTACCTGTGCGATCTCCGGTATTGCCGGTGCCTTCCTGGGCGCTTTCGGTGTCAAGGCCTTCCAGATGGCAGGCATGGGCGTTTTCGGTTATACTGCATATATTGATACTGTCAACAACAACCTGAGCGGCATGATCATTGCCATTGTTATTTCCCTGATCTGTGTCGTTGCCGGATTTGTAACGGAAATGATTTTCTACAAGGACGATGCTCCCGCAGCCGACAGTTCGGCAAAGGTTTCTAACGCGGCCCCTGCGGCAGGTGCCGGCGAAGTATTGGTATCTCCCATGACCGGTAAGGCCATGCCCCTCTCTGAGCTTGCGGACGAGGCATTCTCCAGCGGCGCAATGGGAAGCGGCGCGGCTGTCTCTCCCTCCGAGGGTGCGGTCTATGCTCCCGCTGACGGCGAGATTACCGTATTCTTCCCCACCGGCCATGCCATTGGTATGATGACTGACAGGGGTACGGAGATTCTGATCCATGTCGGAATGGATACTGTCTCTCTGAACGGCAAGGGCTTTGAGCCGCAGAAAAAGGCGGGAGACCACGTCAGACAGGGCGAGCTCCTCTTGAAGGTGGATCTTGATGTGATCCGCGAAGCCGGCCTTTCTGCCGACACACCGATCCTCGTCACCAACACAGATGCATTTGCGGATGTCGTGCAGAGGGCGGACGGTCCTGTCAGCCACGGTGACGCACTGATCGAGACGATTGCCTGATCCACAGACGGATCCGCAGCATAAATGCATCATGAAGGAAAGGGAATGCTATGAGATCATTTAGAGAAGATTTTCTGTGGGGCGGCGCGACCGCAGCCAATCAGTATGAGGGAGCATGGGATGTGGATGGAAAGGGCGCATCCGTATCGGATCACTGCACCAACGGCAGCCACACCTCTCCCAAGCGTGTGACGCCGCAGTTTGAAGAGGGTACATTATATCCCAGCCGTGAAGCAACTGATTTTTATCACCATTACAAGGAAGATATAGTGCTTGCGGCCGAGATGGGATTTAAGGTCTTCCGCATGTCCATCAACTGGACCCGGATTTTCCCGACAGGAATGGAAGAGCTGCCTAATGAGGCGGGACTGAAGTTTTATGATGATGTCTTTGACGAACTGGCGAAATACGGGATTGAGCCTTTGGTGACAATCTCTCACTACGAACTTCCCTACGGCCTTGTAGAGGCTTACAACGGCTGGTACGGCCGCGAAGTGATCGAACGTTTCATGCGCTATGTGACTGTGCTTTTTGAGCGTTATCAAAAGAAGGTCAGATATTGGCTGACCTTCAATGAGATCAACTCCGGGACCATGCCCATGGGCGCAGTCCTCTCTCTGGGTACGATCCGCGGCTATAATGGCCCGATCACGGAAGTGCCGGATCAGCCGGAAATCCGTTTCCAGGCCCTGCACCATCAGCTGGTCGCAAGCGCAAAGGCAGTGAAGCTGGCACATGATTCTTATCCGGAGTTCAAGGTGGGCAATATGTGTCTGTTTGCCACCAAATATCCCTTTACCTGCAATCCTTCAGATGTTCTGGAGTGCCAGAAGCAGATGCGCATCATGAATTGGTTCTGCTCCGATGTTCACGCCAGAGGGTATTACCCCTCTTATATGGAGCGCTGGTTTGAGGAGAAGGGGATCACAATCGAAAAACAGCCCGGGGATGATGAGATCCTCCTCAACGGAAAGGTCGACTTCTATACCTTCAGCTACTACATGAGTGTCTGTGAGAGCACAGACCCCAATGTGTTGGACAAGGCCGGCGGCAATCTGGTCGGCGGCGTTGCCAATCCTTATCTGAAGGCGAGTGACTGGGGGTGGCAGATTGATCCCGAAGGCCTGCGCTATACCCTGAATGAAATCTGGGACCGTTACCAGATCCCGATCATGGTAGTGGAAAACGGCCTCGGCGCCCGCGATGAGCTTACGGAGGACGGCAAAGTCCATGATGATTACCGCATTGACTATATACGCAGACACATTGAACAGATGCGGGAAGCGGTCGCGGATGGTGTAGATCTCATCGGATACACGCCCTGGGGATGGATCGACGTCGTTTCCGCATCCACAGGGGAAATGGCCAAGCGCTATGGCTTTGTCTACGTCAATAAATATGATGACGGCACCGGCGACCTGGGACGCAGGAGAAAAGATTCCTTCTACTGGTACCAGAAGGTCATTCAGAGCAATGGCAGAGATTTAACCTGATAAAGATACCGGTGAATTTAAGATACCATTACAATAGATAAAAAACGAGCTGCTGCACAGCTGAGTTCCAATTCACAGCTATGCAGCAGCATATTTGTCTGTTCAATGATTCAACATAAGGGCTTTATTGCAGCGTCTGCTTTCTTTCCCGATTTCAGTATAGAAGCAGTATAGAAGGGGGAAATTATGCCTCGACGATCTGCTCGATGACGGGCTCTTTAGCCAGCATGGGCATAAAGGCGCCTGCGAACTTTTGGAAGTGGGCGGATGCGTTGTGGGTCGCGATGGCTTCATCATCCTTCCAGACTTCTACGAAGAAATATTTGTTCTTGTCTTCTTTGCCTGTGTAGAAATTGTAGCTGACATTGCCTTCCTCTTTGCGGGAGGCTTCGATGCACTCGGCAGCGAGGCCTTTAAAAGTCTCGACGCACTCGGGTTTAAGTTCAAAGATGGCAATAATGGTAATCAAGATGGTGTCTCCTTTCATAAAAGTGCATGAAATAGAAATAAAATGTTATTTTAATTATAAATTATTGACAGGACGCTTGTACAGAATTGTATCGGCGCTCGTTCCCGGAAAATTACGGACCAAAGCTGCTTCACCATTACCGGTAATGTAACTGGTACATGCCTTTTTAAGAGGGCGTGCACCAGTTACAGAACATCAGAGATTTAAAGGTTAGAGGTTCAGAGATTCTTTCCGGCCTCGTAGCCTTCGTGGGTGGCAGCTGTGACTTTTCTTGCGCGGACGGCGTCGCCGACAGCTATGTAGGCGATGCCGGCGGCATCCAGGTCCTGTTTGAGTTCCTCGTTGGAACGGTAGCCGGTTGCCACGACGATGGTGTCGGCGGGAGCAAGGATCTGCTGTCCGTCGGGGGTCTCATAGAGGACGCCTTCCTCCTTGACCTCGAGGACTTTGACGCCGGTGTGGATGGCGACTTTGCGCTTCTCCAGGCTCTCTTTGAGATGCCAGTTGACCGCGAGGGCTGCATCCCTGGCAATCTCTGGCAGCATCTCGAGGATGGTCACGTTCCTCAGAAGCTGGGCCAGGAAGTGGGCGGTCTCGGCACCGACCTGGCCGCCTCCGATGACCACGCAGTTTGCGCCCGGCATGACACGGCCTTCCAGGACTTCCTGGGCGTTGGTCACTTTGGAGACTTCCTTCAGACCCGGGATGGGAGGCATGGCGGGATGGGAGCCGGAGGCGACGATGACCTTGTCGAAGCCGCCTTCTTTGATCAGGGCTGCGGTCGCAGTCGTATTGTAGCGGATCTCGACACCCAGCTTTTCGCACTGCACACGCTGCCAGACCAGGAAATCTGTGATCTCGCCCTTGGTGGGAGGGATGGCTGCGGTGTAGAAATTACCGCCGTTGTGATCTTTTTTCTCAAAGACAGTGACCTTGTGTCCGCGCTTGGCCGCGGCGATGGCGGCATAGAGACCGGCGGGCCCGGCACCTGCGATGGCGACCTTGAGAGGGGTCTCGGCAGGGGCGATGCCGCCCTCGTATTCATGGCCCAGCTCAGGGTTGAGGACGCAGGTGAAGGGCTTGTCGGTGAAAAGAACGCCTTCGCAGCCGTCATTGCAGCCGATGCAGCGGCGGATATCTTCGAAGCGGCCCTCTTTTGCCTTGTTGGGAAGGCCCGGATCACAGAGGGAGGCGCGTCCCATGGCGACGAAATCGGCTTTACCGGAGGCCAGGATCTCATCTGCCAGGAAGGGATCGTTGATGCGGGAGACGGTGACGACCGGAATCTTCACGACGTCTTTGACCTGCTTTGCCCAGTCGGTGAACCAGCCGTGGCCGCTGTAGCTGGAGGCGATATTGAGATCGACGGAGAGGTAGTTGCCGACAGAGACATGGATCATGTCCAGACCGGCTTCCTCCATCATGACCGCGATGGCCTTGCTGTCCTCGATCGTGAGGCCGCCCTCGACAAATTCATCCGCGGAGATACGCATGTCGATAATGAAATCGTCGCCGCATTTTTTGCGGATATCCGCGATGATCTCACGGGCGAAGCGGGTGCGGTTCCAGAAGTTGCCGCCGTACTCGTCCAGACGTTTATTGGAATAGGGGGAGAAGAACTGTGTGATCAGGTAGCCGTGGGCACCGTGGATCTCGACGCCGTCAAATCCGCACTTTTTGGCGCGCAGGGCGGTGTCGCCGTATTTGGTCACCATGTCCTTTACTTCTTCGGTTGTGAAGGGTACGGGGATCTGATCTCCGAAGGGACAGGGGATGGCGCTGGAGGATCGGGTGTAACATCCCTCGGGAATGCGGTCCGACGCTGTCTGCCTGCCGCAGTGATAGATTTGAGCCAGGATGGTCGCTCCGTACTTGTGGACGCGTTTGGGGAGCTCGGAGTGGCTCTCGATCTGCCCGTCGTTCCAGAGTCCGGCTGTGCAGCTGAATCCGTGGCCTTCGGGGGAAACATTGTAATCTTCTGTGATGATAAGACCCCAGCCGCCTTTTGCCTTGGCCTCATGGTAGGCGAGATAGCGCTCGGTCGCAGTGCCGTCTACGTTGCAGAAATTGGATACCATGGCGGGAACTGTGAAGCGATTCTTTATAGTGTGTCCTTTGATTGTGATCGGGCTGAATACGTGGTCAAACATGACTCTCTCCTTTCTGAAATCCCGGAGTCTGCCGAATTGGGCTTTTCCTTTACGATCTTTATGTTATTTGAAATTTTGCATAGAATCTATTCCGAATACTTGCCCGATTTAACTGTGGAACTCCTTGAAAAATAAGGATTTTTAGGAAAAAAAAGTATTCTGTATTTTAAATCTTGCGCATTATCAAATGGAAATTGTAAGAAAGAAATCGTAAAATGAGAATAAGAGAGATTTCATTATTGATTCCGAAGAGGAGTCGGAATAAATGTATTCGGCAGTTTACGGGAAACCGGAAAAATGGATGGAGATCGGGGATCCCTGGATCACTACGATCAACCATATCCAGGCCGCGGAGGAGCCGGACTGGTTTTTTCATATGCATGCCCACGAGAATGATCTGGAGATTTCCTATATTCTTCACGGAAAGGGAGCGCTTTACTGCGACGGCAGGTTTTATGAGGTCAGCGAGGGGGATATTGTGATCAAGAATCCCAGGGTCTGGCACGCGGAGAGCTCCAACCGGAAGGACCCCATCGAACAGATCTGCCTGAGTGTCGACGGGCTGCAGGTGGAGAATGCGCCTCAAAATGTCATGCCCCTCAAAGGGCTCCCGCCGGTCCTTGCCGCAGCAGAGAGCAGGGGGGTATTGGACGGGATTTACCGGGAGATGATCAGAAGGACCGAGGGCACGCGGACGCCGGATGTTCCCTATGCCAACATGCTTCTGCGGGCTTCGCTGTATGTCATTCTGGACTGCCTGCAGCATGCGGTATATGAACATGAGACCAACGACCACGGGGCGCAGATGCAGGAAATCCGCAGCTATATCGATGCGAATTATTCCGGGGATATTTCCCTCGAATCTATTGCGGACCGCTTCCACCTGAGTGTTTATTACCTTGCCCGGCAGTTCCGGAAATACACGTCTTATACCATCAATAAATATATCATCAGCTGCCGGATGGGAGAGGCCCAGAGACGCCTGATCCACACAGAGGACCGGATCGACGATATTGCCGTAATCTGCGGATTTTCAAATTTGTCCTACTTTTACGCGTCTTTTAAGAAGAATGTCGGCTGTACGCCGATGGAATTCAGAAAAGCCTATAAAAATGAAACGGAGGAGCAGGTCAGGGTAAACAGAGCCTGACCTGTATGGAGAGAATCGGAGACGGTTCCGGTAAGTCACCGGAACCGTCTTCTTTTGACTTCGTATATGGAGAGAGAATCTCAGACTGTCAACAGTTGTCTGCGGAGATGTCAGGTGAAAGGGGTGTCAGAAGAACCGTCCCTCTGACAACCCCTTGACAAGCCGATCAGAACAGCGGTCTCGCGGGGACCCAGGGTAAACTGGGTCGGGACCAGGAGCGGTGTTTCCTGTCCGGCAGGACAGCAGATTCCCCTGGAGGCGCAGGCCAGGTGCCAGAGGAGTCCTTCCGGAAGGGACGGCAGGCGAAAGGTCTGTTCTTCCCAGTGGGCATTGACCAGAACATACAGAAAAGCATCTCTTTCTGTTTTATACTTCACGTGGCCTTCGGCGTAGAGAACGGCAAAGGTGAGGGCGGGGGCGTCTTTGTCCAGTTCCCAGGGCACGGTGGAGTGGAAGGAGAGTTCGGGATAGCCGGTGCCGTTCTTTTCACTGTCAAAATGCGGTGCCCGCAGTACGGGGTGGGCGGCGCGCAGGGCGATGAGGGTCTGTACATAGGTAAAGAGGTCTTCGTTCCTGTCCAGGCAGTCCCAGTCCAGCCAGGAGATCTTGTTGTCCTGGCAGTAGGTGTTATTGTTCCCGTATTGCGTGTTGGCAAACTCGTCGCCCGAGAGGAGCATGGGAACACCGCGGCTGGTGAGCAGCAGGGTCTGGAAATTGCGGATCTGCCGCATGCGGAGAGCCAGGATCTCAGGATCATCGGTATCGCCCTCTGCGCCGCAGTTCCAGCTGTCGTTGCAGTCTGTTCCGTCGCGGTTGTCCTCGCCGTTGGCCTCATTGTGCTTTTCGTTGTAGGAGACCAGGTCATACATGGTGAATCCGTCGTGGCAGGTGATGAAATTGATGGAGGCGGCGGGACCGCGCCTGCTGTAGAGATCCTCGGACCCCTCGATGCGGCTGTAGAGTTCGGGGGCGCAGGCGGCATCTCCCTTGACGAACCTGCGCAGGCAGTCCCGGTACTTGCCGTTCCATTCCGACCAGCGGTGCCAGGAGGGAAAATTCCCCACCTGATAGAGGCCGCCCGCGTCCCAGGCCTCCGCGATCAGTTTGGTACTGCCCAGGACAGCATCGTGGGCCAGGGTGTCGATGAGAGGGGGATACACCATGGGATTGCCTTTCTTATCCCTGGTCAGGATGGAGGCCAGATCAAAGCGGAAGCCGTCGATATGATAGGCGGCTACCCAGTAGCGCAGGCAGTCCAGAATGTGATTGCGGACGACCGCCTTATTGCAGTTCATCGTGTTTCCGCAGCCGCTGTAATTCACATATCCTCCGTCAGGCGCCAGCAGGTAATAGGTCCTGTTGTCAATCCCTTTATAGGAGATGACCGGCCCGTTCTCGCTGCCCTCCGCTGTATGGTTGAAAACAACATCGAGAATGACGGCAATGCCGTTCTGATGCAGCTTTTTGATGAGATTTTTGAACTCATCTGCTTCCATGCCCAAAGGACCCGAGGCGGCGTAGCCCGCCTTGGGCGCGAAAAAGCACAGGGTCGAGTAGCCCCAGTAATTGAGGCGCACGCCGCTGTCATTTTCCCGGCAGTATTCAAATTCATCAAAGGCGAAAACGGGCATGAGCTCGATGCAGTTGATCCCCAGGGATTTGAGATAGGGGATTTTCTCAACAATGCCCGCATAGGTCCCCCGGTATTTGATCCTGCTGGAGGGGTCTTTGGTAAAACCTCTCACATGCATCTCATAGATGACGAGGTCCTCCATGGGGAGTTCCAGGGGCTTGTCGCCCTCCCAGTCATAATCCTCATGGATGATCTGCCCGCGGTGAACGTAGGAAGGAGCCGGTTCTCTGCGCTCTCCCCAGATACTCCGCCCGGTAACAGATTTCGCGTAGGGGTCCAGGACCACCCTGCTCTTGTCAAAGCGCAGCCCTCTCGACGGATCGTAGACGCCGTCAAACCGGTAACCGTACTCGGTGGTCTCGATCGTAATGCCGAACACCATCATTGTATAGACATTGCCGATCCGGAAGTTCTCAGGAAACGGTATTTCCGCAAAGGGCTCCTCTTCACCGCGGCGGTAGAGCACCAGAGTGCAGGAGACCGCCTCCTTGGAAAAAATACTGAAATTGACGACGTTGTCCTCGACAAGACTGGCGCCGAACGGCAGCACCCGGCCGACCCGGTACTGAAGGCCCTTGTATTCGTTTGTGGGAAAAGTGTCGATCAGTTTCATTCTCTTTCCTCCAAAGCCGGAGCCTATCGGTGAGCGGATATCTCCGATGAAAAAAACGCGGGCGAAGCCCGAATGGAATCCTGAATGATGGGCAGAAGCCGCCGCCCTACAAATATATTACCCTATTTTCCTTTAATCTTCAGCAAGCGAATGAGTGAGATGCCGATGCAACGTTTTTTCATTTAGACGTGTAACATAGAAACGTTTAATCTTGCTTATGAGGCATATTCTAAGTAAGATTAAATCAAAAGGTTTTCAGGAACCTGCTGCCGGTGTTAAACATATTTTTTGAAAAAACAGGATGTTGAAAAATGATCAGGCCAATAGTAAAAGATGTATTCTTCCTCGGTCAGAAATCTGAGCCGGCCACGAGACAGGACCTGTCTGTCGGGCAGGATCTTATGGATACCCTGCGGGAAAATCAGGAGCGCTGTGTCGGCATGGCGGGCAATATGATCGGAGTGAGAAAAAGGATCATCATCGTGAACATGGGGATCATGAATGTCGTGATGTATAATCCGGTCATTGTGAAGAAAGATACCCCGTACGAAACGGAAGAGGGATGCCTGTCCCTGACCGGTGTCCGGAAGACGACGCGGTATCAGAATATCGAAGTGGAGTATATGGACGGAGGCTGGAAAAAGCACCGGCAGAAATATTCCGGGTGGACGGCGCAGATCATTCAGCATGAGTGTGACCACCTCGAGGGGATTATCATATGAGCGCGCCGGAATCATGGAAAGCCGCTTATCGTGAGCTGATCGAAACCCTTGTCCGAATGGGGTATCCGGAGGAACTGGGCAGGGCGATCGCCAAAAATCTCGGCTCGGAAAAGACCATGCGCCGGATGACGGCCTACCTCTGTTCTGCAAAGCCCCGGTCAGCGGAAGAGATCGTCGATGAGATGCTGGCGATCATGAGCGACCGGGAGCGCTGGATTCAGAAGAAAAAGGCACAGGAAGCCAATGCCCGATATAACGAACTGCTCTATTACGGGATCGGTGAAAACGAAGAGGATGACTGAAACAGACGGCGCCCGGCGCAGTGGAATGAAAAAAGAAGAAATGAAATGATGAAAAAAGGAAGTAATAAAAAAAGGCTTCTTTCCGTCCTGATCCTGTCCGTCCTGCTCCTGTCGACGGTATTGCTGCCGGGCTGCGGCGGTGCGGGCGTCACGGAAAATGCAGGTAAACAATCCTCTCCGGAGAGTCCCGGCACGAGCGCGGCCGCTGAAAAGACTGCTGCGCCCGGAAAGGATGTAGCGCCCGGTAAGGCAGAAAAGGCTGCTGCGTCCGGAAAGGCCGCTGAAGAGGCTGAAAAAACTGTGACCGCCGATAGGGATGCTTCCCTGAAAGAGGATGCTGCCGGGCAGGCACCGGCTTCCCCGGAGGCCGTGGAGGGCCTGTTCCGCGCGGGGCTGGCCGAGGACATTGACACCATGGATGTGCACCGGACGACCAGCGAGTATGTTGTGGCGATCAATGTTTTTGAGAGGCTTTTTGAAATCAGGCAGAAGGACGACGATACCACGGAACTGGTTCCCGGACTGGCTGAGGACTACACCCTGTCGGACGACGGCCGGGTCTATACTTTTACCCTCCGGGAGGACGCTTATTTTTCGGACGGGACGCCGGTCAGGGCCTCGGATGTGGCTTTTACCTTCTCCAGAATGCTGTCCCTTCCGGACAGTATGCAGACAGATTTTGCCGACATGATCCTGGGTGCCGATGCGGTAATGGCACACGAGAAGGAGCAGCCGGAGGGGATCCGGGTGCTTGACGACCGGCATGTCGAGATCACCTTGTCCGAACCTTTTGCGGGCTACATCTATCAGGTCGCCACACCCTCCTGCAGCATTCTCAGCGAAAAGTGTGTACGGGCGGCGGGAGAGAAATACGGGACATCCCCCCAAACGACCATCGGATCAGGTCCCTATAGGGTGACCGAATACGACAAAAGTACGGGCCTGACACTGGAACTGAACCCCTGCTGGAAGAGGGAGCGGCCTTCCGTCACAAAGGCACGGCTCCTGGTCCTTGATCCGGCACTCATGGATGCCGCTTTTCAGAGGGGAGAGCTGGACCTGCTGGATCTGGATTCCATTCATACGGACACGATCAAGTCTGTCTACAAGTCCGGCAAGTGGAAGGACCATCTGGTTTCCAAGGGATGTGTGGAGACCAATTACCTCATGATGAATCTGGATGCCCGGCCCCTGAACAACATTCGGGTACGCAAGGCGGTCCGGATGGCCATCGACCGTCAGAAGATCGTGGATGAATTGTATGACGGCGAAGGGACCCTGGTGGACGGCATTTATCCACGCGGGCTGCACGGCTACAGCGAGGAAAACCAGGGCTGGCTGCAGTACGATCCTGAAGGCGCGAAACGGCTTCTGAAAGAGGCCGGGAAAGATTCCGCAGCCCGTATCGAGCTGGCTGCCGATTCCACAGCGGGCATGCGGGAACTGAATCTGCTCAATATGATCCGGCAGGATCTGCAGGCGGTCGGCCTGCAGGTCTCCATAGTCAGCTATGACCCGGACAGCTGGATGTATCTGCGCACCCACGGAAAGCTCATGGCCTTCTGCGGTGTCTGGAGCGCGGATTACAACGACCCGGACAACTTCGTCTACACTTTTTTCGGCAGCCGGGAAAAGACGCTCCGCCGATCCGGCAACTTTGCCGAACAGGACGTCATGGACCGCATTGCCCGGGCAAGGACGATCAGGGATGACCATGAGCGCATGGCAGAATATGCCGCGCTGGAAAGGCTCCTGATCAGGGACAGGGCACTCTGGGTCCCCCTCTTTTCCTCCAACCACCTGTTTGTCCTGGGAGACCGGGTAGAGTCCTTTGTCCCCTACTGGGCCGGCTGGAATTCCATCCCGCTGAAGGATGTTGTGCTCAAGTGAAAAGAGCAGACACAGCTGTTCCCGGAAGAGCAAACTTCTTTTTTTACTCCATAGAGGATATCTCACAGCTATGAAAAAGAACGAAACCGGGCAGAAGCCTTCCGCAGACAAGGGCAATACCGCGCCTTCTGCCCATGCAGATAATATCAAAAGCAGTCTGCGGCAGAAGATCTTCAGAATGAACATCCGGCTGGTGGCTGCCGCTGTCATTCTGTTTGCTGTCGCCGGCATTCTGCAGATGAAGCGGTTCGTTGACCTGATGGAGGAAACAAGCCGGGAGGAGAACGCTGTCATCATGGACACCATGTCGGATTCCATGCGTGACATGGCAACAGAGAGCTTCCAGAAGTACGTAGTCGCCCAGGCCAATATGGTGGACGGAGAGTTCTGGACCATGCGCCATGACCTGGAAATTCTGGCCAGGCAGGTGCAGATGGTACTGGAATACCCGGATGCCTTCTCCCCCCTGGAAGTTCCTCTGCCCTCTGAGGCGGATGCGGGGAAGCTGACGCTGCAGCTGCTCTATTCGGAGGACGCTGACAGAGAGGACCCAGAGCTCAAGGAGCAGATCCTCAGGATCGGAGGCCTCCGAAATATGATCCTGGAGATCGTGGAGGGAGGAGATACCCTCCTGGACTGCATGGTATCCCTGCCCGGAGGGGCCAGTATCATTGCGGACCGCACGCCGGAAGGAAAGATGAACGAAGACGGGGAGATCATGCCCTATAATGCTGACCGGCGTCCCTGGTACGTGGGCGCCCTGGTCCACGGGGAAACCTATTTCACCCCCGTCAATATGGACAATTATTTCACTAACTACGAAGTCATGGCGGGTGTTCCGGTCTATGTCAACGGCGAGTTTGCCGCCTGCTGCGGCGGATCCGTCAGTCTGGAAGACCTGGACGACATCGTCGCCAGGGCGCAGCTGGGCGATCAGAGCGATACCTGCCTGATCAACGAGAACGGCAACGTCCTATACTCCTCAAGGGAAAGCGGAGAACTGGCCATGAGCACCAATGAGCTCCGCAGCCTCAAGGAGAGCAGCAATGCGGAACTTGTGGCCCTGGTGAACGAGGCTCTGGAGGGAGGGAGCGGTTTTTCTCTTCTCAATGTCGACGGAGAGGAGATGTATATCGCCTACGCTCCTCTGAAAACCATCGGCTGGACCCAGCTTCTGACCATTTCACAGGAAGACCTGAACAGCACTGCCTACCTGCTTTCCCGGCAGACCGGTACGGTCATGGAGAATTCTCTCGGCCGTACCCACAGCAATGCCCGGACCATGATGATCTTCACTCTGCTCATCGCCCTCGGTCTCATTGCCATGGCAGTCGTCATGTCCCTGATGTTTGCGGACCGTCTGGTAAAGCCCATCAAAAGGATGACCATGCGCGTGTCCCGTATGCACGGCGACGACATGAGTTTTGAAGTAGAAGACGTGTATCTGACCAGGGATGAGATCGAAGTGCTGGCCAGGGCATTTTCCAACATGTCCAAAAAGATGCGCGGATATGTGCGTGAGATCGTGAATATCACCGCGGAAAAACAGCGCCTGGATACCGAACTCTCGGTCGCCTCGGAGATCCAGACCAATATGCTCCCCAACCGTTTCCCGGCATTCCCGGAGCGCAGGGAGTTTGATCTCTATGCCGTCATGGATCCGGCAAAAGAGGTGGGCGGAGATTTCTATGACTTTTTCCTGATTGACGACGACCATCTGGCCCTGGTCATGGCGGATGTCTCGGGCAAGGGTGTCCCCGCCGCCCTTTTCATGGTCATTTCCAAGACCCTGATCAAAAACTTTACCCTCTCCGGCAGCAGAAGCGGGCCCGGCGAGATCCTCTGCGATGTCAACGACCGCCTCTGTGAAGGAAACGAGGATTCCATGTTCGTGACCGTCTGGCTGGGCATCCTGACCATTTCGACGGGACATCTTGTTTCTGCCTGCGCCGGTCATGAGTACCCTGTCTTTTACCGCAGGGAGAGCGGCTTCAGAATGGAAAAAGACCCCCATGGCCCCGCTCTGGGTGCCATGGAGGGCATGCGCTACAGGGAGATGCACTGGCAGATGAATCCCGGCGACCTCCTCTTCCTCTACACAGACGGTGTCCCTGAAGCGACCGACGCTTCCATGGAACTCTTCGGAAATGAAAGGATGCTCCGGGCACTCTCCGAGAGCTGGAACCTGGAGATCCTGCAGGGTGCTTCCGGCCATGCGGACCGGAAAGAGAACCGGACCGTCTCCCGCAGATGGGATTTTGAAGATCTCCAGAACTTCCTGACACTGTTCCGTGAGCGCGTGGACGGCTTCGTCGGAGAGGCTCCCCAGTTCGACGACCTCACTATGATGTGCTTCTCCTACAACGGTTCATGGGAAGAGGAAGAGATACCGGATACACCTGATACACCGGATACGCCGGATACGCCGGAGTATTATCTCTGAAGATCACCGCCTGACGACCTCAAGGATTTTGTCAACGGCAGGCTTTGCCTCCGGGATCGGGAACAGGGGATAGACATGGTTCATCTCTTCCCCGATGATCAGTTCATTCGACGGATCCTCATCGAGCATGCCGAAGAACTTCGTGACGTCAGGATAGAAGATCTCACTGGTTCCCAGAAAAACCGTGACATTGCGGATGCCCTTGAGGTCCCCGTAGATGGGGCTGATATGCGGGTCGTGCAGATCAAGATCTCCCTTCCACAGTTCTGCGCATTTGACAAGCGGCGGAACAGTCAGGAAGGGGTCCCGGGCCTGGTATTCCGCGATCTGTTCATTTTCCATGGAAATATCGACCCAGGGAGACAAGAGGACCAGTTCATCAGGCAGGCGGATTCCGTCTGCCTTGAATTGTACTGCCAGGGCAGCCGAGAGGCCTCCGCCTGCGGAATCACCCATCAGAACGATCTTCCTGTCCGGATGAGCCTGGCAGTAATCCCTGTACAGCGGAACAACGAGATCAAAGGCTTCCCGCCAGGTCGCAAACGGAAGGCAGCGGTAGGCAGGCGCGATCAGTTCCACATCGGCTTTCCGGATCATTGTATCCATCAGCTTCCAGTGACGCAGGGTGAAATCCATAAAATATGCGCCGCCGTGCAGATAAAAGACCGTGATCCCGGATTTGCTGTCCTCATTGGCATAAAACACCCTGCCGTTGGGAGTATCCTCGTATCTCGTTTTGGGGATGACCGGCGGGGGACTGGGTTTTTCACCCCTTTGAAGGGCATTTTCGATCAGCTTGTCATTGTTTTTATCCATAAACATGGAAAACAGTTCAAGCACTTCTGACATTACTTTTGCGCTGAAGCTTTTACTCATTGCAGACCCCTCCTTTTTGCTGTTCACATGACTGATTCTTTCTCTGTTCTTTCTCGGTTTTTTCACTGCTCTTTCTCTGTTTTTTCACTGCTCTTTCCTTAAGTTCTTTCTCTGCAGACTGCGGTACAGACAATATGCGCTGTACGGGTGTGCCACCTGCAGGGAAAGGAGGGCAGCAGTTTTCAGATAAGCGGAAAAAAGTTTTTGAATAATCGTAATAATATTAATTATATAACGATATATTAACAAAAGGCACTGTATAATCACATCCTGTCGTATAAGAGACATACAGACAGATTGTGCTTATACAGTGCTGTTTTTAGAGAATTCCCAGATCGGTCATGCATTTGATCCAGCTTTCTGCAATTTCAAGGTGCCCCTGTGCTGTCGGGTGAGCCCCGTCAAGAGTCTCATACCGCACACCGGTCCGGGCCAGGTCGGCCAGATCGCAGTGGTTTTCCTGCGCTGTCCATCTGATCACATTATTGTAGTCCTCCAGGCCGATGCCTGCCCAGTACTCCGGAAACTTCCAGCCAGGATCCCCTTTGACCCTCGTGCGCATGAGCGTGGCGCAGACTGTTCTGGCAGAAGGGCAGGTCTGCCTGATGGTCCTGAGCACCTGATCATAGGAATCCTCGAAACCGTAGGTGTCCAGACTGGAGATCAGCTCGGCCCCGCCCGCAAAATCGTTAAATCCTGCATAGATCAGAATATAATCGGGCTGTGCCTCCTTTGTTCCCAGGTTCTGCAGCCGCTCTTCACATGCGGCCGAGGGAAAACAATCTCCTGTGACCCTGCTCCCGGAATAGGAATTGTTCACACACAGGCGGGCATTCATGCTCCTGATGACCCTGTCCCACCATGTATCGGACACGCTGCTCAGTCCGTTTACCCTCTGCATGGACACTTCGTAAAAAACAGAATAGCCGCGCGGATTATATCCCTGAAAGGTGCTCACCGAATCCCCCAGGATTGATACCAGCTTCATATGCTCCTCCTCCTGAAAATGCTTTTTCTCCTACAGTATTGCAAGTAATTCTCCATTGCGCAATACCTGCGGGCAGGTCCTGCAGATCAGTCCGCCCGGGCGCGGATTTCTGCCGGCTGACCGTCCGGCGCTTCATGGCAGCGGTCACATCCCCGCCGGCCTCACGGATCATGCTTCACGGCAGCGGTCACATCCCCGCCGGCCTTACGGATCATCTGCCCGTAAAAGCCCCTTCAGCAATCTGCTGAAAATAGATTGTCAGCTCTCTGCCTTTTTCTACTTTTCAAGAGAAGGATTCTGTAGTATTATAATTGTCGGTACAATATGTGGACAGAGGAAGGCATCAATGCACAATATTTGGTGCTTTTTTCATGCATTTGCCCATATAAAAACACAGGATAGAACATGTTCCGCAGCTTTCGGGCTGATCATCCCGGGAAACCCCGGAGGAAAGGGAATGACAAGAAGCCGCCGAATGGTCCGCAGGGCCAGGTACCGCGGCAGATCATACAGGACACGGCAGTACAGGGAGGAAAAGAAGATATGGCAGAGTATTCAGGAGTGGCAGTTACCACCAATATCATCAAGAGAGACGGCCAGGAGGTTTCGTTTGACCTCTCCAAGATCGTCAATGCGATCAGCAAGGCCAACAAAGAGGTGGATCCGATCCACCAGCTCAACGAGTATCAGATCATCGCCGTCGCGGAGAAGATTGCGAGGGAAGTCCAGCAGTCCACGCATGCCGTCAACGTCGAGGATATCCAGGATATGGTCGAGACCGGCATCATGGAGATGCGCGGTTATGAAGTGGCGCAGAAATATGTCCGCTATCGTTTCCGCCGCGAGCTCTCCCGCAAGTCCAACACGACCGACAACGGCATCCTTGCCCTGATCGAGCAGATCAATGAGGAAGTCAAGCAGGAGAACTCCAACAAGAATCCTGTCATTAATTCCACGCAGCGCGACTATATGGCCGGCGAGGTCTCCAAGGACCTGACCCGCCGTGTACTCCTTCCCGCCGACATCGTTAAGGCCCACGAAGAGGGGATCATCCACTTCCACGATTCCGATTACTATGCCCAGAAGGAGCACAACTGCGACCTCATCAACCTTGAGGACATGCTGCAGAACGGCACAGTCATCAGCGAGACCCTGATCGAGAAACCCCACAGCTTCTATACCGCCTGCAATGTGACGACACAGATCGTAGCCCAGGTTGCCTCCAACCAGTACGGCGGCCAGTCCTTCTCCCTGGCGCACCTGGCCCCCTTCGTCGATGTCAGCCGCAGGAAGATCCGCAGGCAGGTTGTCGAAGAGCGTCAGGCCTGCGGCGAGCCCATGGTCGACGAGATCATCGACAAGGTCGTCGAGTTCCGCCTGGCGGAGGAGATCAAGAGCGGAATCCAGACCATCCAGTATCAGCTGATCACGCTGATGACCTGCAACGGCCAGGCTCCCTTTGTCACCATGTACATGTACCTGGATGAGGTCCCTGCGGGCCGCACCCGCGACGACCTGGCCATGCTGATCAAAGAGGTCATGATCCAGCGCATGCAGGGCGTCAAGAACGAGAAGGGCATCTGGATCACACCTGCCTTCCCCAAGCTCATCTATGTGCTGGATGAGGACAACATTGTCCCCGGCTCCAGATATTACGGCCTGACCGAACTGGCTGCCAAGTGCACCGCCAAGCGCATGGTCCCCGATTACATCTCCGCCAAGGTGATGAAGGAGTACAAAAACGGCGATGTTTATCCCTGCATGGGATGCCGGTCTTTCCTGACTCCCGACACCGTGGGTCTGGGCGAGAACGGAGAGCACAAATACTACGGACGCTTTAATCAGGGTGTCGTCACCATCAACCTGGTCGACGTCGCCTGCTCCTCTTACGGAGATATGGACAAGTTCTGGGAGATTCTGGAAGAGCGCCTGGAGCTCTGTCACCGCGCCCTCCGCTGCCGCCACGAAAGACTTCTCGGCACCGTCTCCGACGTCGCTCCCATCCTCTGGCGCTATGGCGCCATCGCCCGTCTGAAAAAGGGTGAAAAGATCGACCGCCTGCTCTTTGACAATTACAGCACGATCAGCCTGGGTTATGCAGGTCTCTATGAGATGTGCGTGCGCATGACCGGCAAGTCCCACACCTCCGACGAAGGCCGTGAGTTCAGCATCAAGGTCATGCAGCGCCTCAATGACAAGTGCGCCGAGTGGCGCGCCGCGGAGCGCATCAGCTACTCTGTCTACGGCACACCCATGGAGTCCACGACCTATAAATTCGCCAAGTGCCTGCAGAAGCGCTTCGGCATCATCAAGGGCGTCACGGACAAAAACTACATCACCAACAGCTACCATGTTCACGTGACTGAGGAGATCGACGCCTTCCACAAGCTCAAGTTCGAGGCCGATTTCCAGAAGCTCTCCCCCGGCGGCGCTATCAGCTATGTCGAGGTCCCCAACATGCAGAACAACATCCCCGCTGTTCTGGCTGTGATGAAATATATCTATGACAATATCATGTACGCCGAGCTCAACACCAAGAGTGACTACTGTGAGTGCTGCGGCTATGACGGCGAGATCATGGTGGTCGAGGACGATGCCGGCAAGCTGGTCTGGGAGTGCCCTGTCTGCGGCAACCGCGACCAGTCCCGCATGAG
>CAMKEX010000042.1 GCA_946411695.1 uncultured Lachnospiraceae bacterium | reverse complement strand
TGGATTTCCAGCTGGTTTCCGAGCTGGGATACCGCATCAGCAAAGACGAGGACGGCATATTTATTATCGTGACAAACGACACCGGCTTCGATGCAGCGGT
The DNA here is from genome assembly GCA_946411695.1 of uncultured Lachnospiraceae bacterium. GTDB lineage: Bacteria > Bacillota > Clostridia > Lachnospirales > Lachnospiraceae > CAG-791. The sequence continues at coordinate 23,383 of CAMKEX010000042.1, read as the reverse complement.
CAAATACTGGAGACGCAGGAAAAAATCGGTCAAACGTATAACAGGCAAAGAGTGCAGGAACCTCGAGAGACGACGTCGGGAAGACTTGTCGGCGGGGAGTCAGGAGACTCGCTCAGCAGCCATTGCTGATCACAGCTTCACATTGCCGGACCAGGACACAGTACAGGATACAGCTGCAGATGCGGGAGAATTCTCTCCGGAAGCAGCGCAGGACCAGGATGCGAGACCTTCACGCCCCAATCTCAGGGACGCGGAGCGCGCGGCGCAGCCTGATCCGGATGATATGATCCCGGAGACAGATCCTGAAGATCCGGAAGATGCGGATTATGCAGACATTGACAGTGAAGATGCTGATCCCTTTGCATTCGACCCGGACGACATTGAAGCAGAAGATACCGGGTACGAGGCGGAACAGGATGAGCTGCAGGACGAACCCGTTTATGAGACGGAATCGGAAGACGATCCCCTGTTTTCCGATGAGACTGACGAAGCTGCAGGATTTTCCGAAGATGTCCGGGAAGAAGAGCAGACGGATGCGGATGACATTCAGCAGGAGTCTGAGCCGGATTTCATGACAGAGCACAGAGATTCCCAAGAAGTTCCCGCGGAACAGGATCTGCCGCATACACCCGAAGAGGACGCGGAACAGGCTTCTGTTCCTGCCGCAGAGCAGGACAATGAATCCGAAAATGCTGCAGAGATCTCAATCTCAGACGCTTCAGCAGGTCCGGATGCTGCCGACAGCGGCCTTCTCCGGGAAGCGGATGCTGTTGTGAATGAAGAGGTTCATGCGGATGCGGCTGTGAATGAAGCAGCACAGGCTTATACTTCTGTGAACGCAGCGGTACATGCGAATGCGGCTGTGAATGAAGCAGTACACGCGGATGCGGCTCCGAATGAGACGGCTGAAGCGGATATAACCGCGGCTGCAGCGGCAGAAGAGGAAACTCCCGCAGAGGAGGAGCCGGCTGCCGAGACAGCACACCGCTCCAAATCCCGCAGGTCCAGGTCCCGCAAATCCAAGTCTGCTTCCAGAAAGCAGGAGCAGGCCGCAGCTGCCGCGGAGTCCGATGATTCGGCGGATGCAGCTGAGGGCGCAAAGACCGGGGAAGCTTCGGACACATCAAAAGCTTCCGGGGCTGAGGACAGCAAGGGCAGAAAAAATGATACAGGCAGGAATGTTCCGGATGAAGCCGGGGAGAGTGCTTCCGATGCACTGCCCGCTCCGGGAGATGAAGAGATCGCCAAGATCGTCGCCTGTATCGGTGCGGAAAACCTTGCGGAGCTCCATAACCAGCTTGCAACCTTTTACGGGGAACAGGGAAAGGATATCTATCTGTCCATCAAGAACAATACCCGTTCTCTCCCTGTCCTCAAGCCTGACCTCAAACAGAAATTCGCGTATTACTGCGAGATTATTTTCTACCGCAGCGGCTACGCGGGTGAGTACCCTTCGGACATATCTGAATATCTTCTGAATGTGAGAGAAAAACTCAACAATCTGAATTCTCTGCGCTATGCGCTTCAAAAGCACTATGGCAAAGAAAAGGGCCGCAGGTTCTACTTCCTGCTCAAGCCCTTTGCAAAGACAATGTATCAAATGTAAAGGAAAGTCGGTCGGAACGACGAATATACAGAGCCGGATGCTGCCCTGGCAGCGGCCGGCTCTATTACTGTAAAAGTCGGTCAGGAAGACGCCGGGATGAGATAATCGCAAAAGGTTTTTTGAAATTTTTCGAAATAAGGAGTCAAAGGCAATGTATATAAGAAAAGCTCGTATGGATGATCTGGATCAGGTCACGGAACTGGAGGCCGTCTGTTTCTCTCCGTCGGAAGGCGCGGACAGGGAGAGGCTCAAAGGCAGGCTGGAACATTATCCGGATAGTTTCTGGCTGGGCTTTGATGATTTCAGGAATCTGATCTGTTTTGTGGCCGGACCTCTTACTAAAGAGCGGGATCTGACAGATGAAATGTTTGAGGATCCTTCTTTCCATGATCCGGACGGCGACTGGCGGATGATCTTCACTGTCTGCACGGCTCCCCAAGAGAGGAATAAAGGTTATGCTTCGATCGTCATGCAGCGCATGATCCGCGAGACCAAAGCCATGGGCAAAAAGGGGATCGTCCTGACCTGTAAAGAGCCCAAGGTCGATTACTATGCAAAGTTCGGCTTCCAGAACGAAGGAATTTCCCCCTCGACCCACGGCGGAGCGGTCTGGTACCAGATGCGCCTGACTTTTGATGAAGAGTACCACTACGAGCACATGTTTGATATTTCTGACGATCCCAATGAGAACAAGAGGATGTTCGAGGATGCGTTCTGGGGATCCCAGTGCTGATCATTTCTTCAGCCGGTCTGTGTTTTTTTGCCGATCCGTGCATCTTTGCCGATCCGTACCTCCCGGCTGATTGAGGCCTCTTCGTTGATTGAGGCCTTTTCGTTGATTAAGGTCTTTTCGTTGATCGAGACCTTTTCGTTGATTAAGGTCTTTTCGTTGATCGAGACCTTTTCGTTGATTGAGGCTATTTAGCTGAAAAAGAACCCGCGGAAACCTCTCTTATGAGAGGTTATTCCGCAGGTTTTTTAATGCTTTATCAAATGCTTTATCAAATACTTTATTGAATGCTTTATTGAAGGATGCCCAGGGCTTTGAGTACCTGTGCTGCTTCCTCGACGGGAACGATCTCGAGATTCTGCCTGACTTCCTCAGGAACATCCCGCAGGTCATCCACGTTATCGGCGGGGATGAAGACCTTCTTCACGCCCGCGCGCTGAGCGGCCAGGAGTTTCTCCGGCAGTCCTCCGATGGGATTGACGCCGCCCTGGAGAGATACTTCGCCGGTCATGCCGATGCCGGGAGGGACGGGAATGCCGGTTACCAGGGAGGAGAGGGCCGTCGTCAGCGTGATGCCGGCAGAGGGACCGTCCTTGGGGGTGGCTCCGTCCGGAACATGGATGTGCAGGTCGTTTTCCTCCAGCACAGCCGTCTGCTCGGGGAAGAGAGACTTGACAAGGGTCACTGCGATGCGGGCGGATTCCTTCATGACATCGCCCAGCTGTCCGGTGATCAGGACCTCGCCCTTGCCTTTGGTCAGCAGGGTCTCAATGTAGAGGATCTCGCCGCCTGCTGCAGTCCAGGCAAGACCTGTGACGATGCCGGGATTGGCGCTCTCCTTGACTTTCTTGTGGTAGACGGGATGCATATCCAGAAGGTCTCTGAGGTTTTCGGCTGTGACAACAACCTTTTCTCCGTTGCCGCGCACGATCCTGACGGCTGCCGCGCGGCACAGGGTCTCGAGGCGCTTGCGCAGGCCGCGGACGCCGCCCTCCTGGGTGTAGTCGGAGATGATGACGTTGATGATATCATCAGAGATCTCGATCTGGTCCTCATTGATTCCGACGGTCTGCATGGCCTTGGGCAGAAGATGCCGTCTGGCGATCTGGAGCTTGTCTGTCGCTGTATAGCCCTGGAACTGGATGACTTCCATGCGGTTGAGCAGGGGCTCGGGGATGGTCTCCAGCGTGTTGGCCGTGCAGATGAAGAGCACGTTGGACAGGTCGTAGGGGGCGTTCATGTAGTGGTCGGTGAAGGTGCTGTTCTGCTCGGGGTCCAGGACCTCCAGCAGTGCGCTGGCAGGATCTCCGTTGTAGGAGACGGAGAGTTTGTCGATCTCATCGAGGACCATGACGGGATTGGAGACACCGCTCTTCTGGATGCCGTCCATGATCCTGCCGGGCATGGCGCCGATGTAGGTGCGGCGGTGTCCGCGGATATCCGCTTCGTCCCGCACGCCGCCGAGACTGACACGCGCATATTTGCGGTGCAGAGCCTTTGCGATGCTCTGACCGATACTGGTCTTGCCGGTACCGGGAGCGCCGACAAAGCACAGAATGGAACCGGACTGCTGTTTTTTGAGATTCATGACAGCGATCTGCTGGATGATTCTCTCTTTGACTTTTTTCAGGCCGAAATGATCTTCCTCGAGGACGGCTTCCGCCTCGTCGAGATCGATCTCCTGCGCATCTTCGTTTTTCCAGGAGAGGCCTGTGATGAAATCGAGATAGTCGTAGAGCATGCCGGACTCGGGGCTGTTCTGTCCCTCCTGCTTGTAGCGGTTGAGGACCTTGTCAGCCTCCTTGCGGGCGGTCTCATTCATGCCGGATTCTTCGATTTTGACCTGGAAACGGCGAACATCCGTGATATTTTCGGGATGCATCTCGTCCAGTTCCTTCTGCAGATATTCGATCTGCTTCTTGATGGCCTGCTCGCGGTAGAGCTTCTGATAACCCTCCTCCTGGGCATTGCGCGCCTCGTTGTTGACATGGAACATTTCCAGATTCTCGTAGAGGATCTTCTCCATTGCCTCGCTGCGCGCCTTCTTGGAGTCCTCTTCCAGGAGGGCATAGCGCTCTTCATTTGTGATGTTGAGCCAGGGGGACATGATCGATGCGATCTCGCCGATCCCTGTCCACTGCTCTGCATAGGCGCGGGTCAGTGCGCCCCACTGGAACTGAGAGGTGTATTCAACTACGACACTCTTGAGCTTCTCAAGGCGTTCCGCCTCGTAGGCCGGATCCAGATCCTCTACATCAGGCCTGCGGGAAACGGACAGTTCGATGGTATGATCGCTGTAAACGGTGATCTCATCGAAATGTACACGCCCGTGGGTACGGATGACCAGATAGCCGCCGGCGTTGACTTCTGTGATGACGCCCGATACACCGATGGGATAGAAGCTGTCTTTTTCAAGATCTTCACGGCTGTCATCAGCCCGCAGCATCATCAGTATGACCTTTTCGCCTTCAAAAGGAGCGCGTCCGGTCATTTTTTTGTATGCGTCGATTGCGAAAAAAATATTGGAATCCGGTACGACGACTGCGTTGTAAACGGGAACAACTGTCATATCTTATTCTCCTTGTAATATAAACTTATGAATTGATCCGATCCATCCCGCCGCCTGCAGAGGCGGGGGATCCTCGTGCTGTATGCTGATACTTTATTGAAACTGATACTTATTGAAACTAATAAACTAATACTTATTGAAACGTTTGAAATCTGTCTGAATATGTGCTGACTGACAGCGAACCGCTCCGTACTGATACAAAGCCGGTCCATAGAAGTTGTCTGTTATGACTTGGTAGCACTCACCGGCAACGAGTGCTAACAGATGCGTTTTGGTGATAATAGCACTGTCAAAATACAATGTCAAGTACCGCATTGGCATCAAATCATGAAAGGATTGTGAAATCTAACTGGTTGCGAAGCGCCGGATTCGATGTTATACTGTCAATTTGGTAATTCAGAAGTAATCAGGTATTCACTGAGGAGAGCTTCCCGGATCCGCAGCTTCTGGGCGTCCGGGCATTTATATATTTTCGGGCATATAGATATTTCCGCGTATTTATATATTTTCATATATTTATATAGGAAGAAGGTGCAGAGGCTGCCGCGACGGCAGAAGGCCGCACAGACGGTGCACAGGTGTCCGTATTTTCAGGAAAGGAAGATATGAAGCAGAAGAGAGAAGATGTCAGAAATGTAGCAATCATCGCCCATGTCGATCACGGCAAGACCACGCTGGTGGACGGACTGCTCAAGCAGAGCGGTGTGTTCCGCGAGAATCAGTCTGTGCAGGAGCGCGTCATGGATTCCAACGATCTGGAGCGCGAGAGGGGGATCACTATCCTCAGTAAAAACACAGCGGTCTATTACAAAGGAACAAAGATCAATATCGTGGACACTCCCGGACACGCAGATTTCGGCGGAGAAGTGGAGCGCGTTCTCAAGATGGTCAACGGCGTCATCCTGGTAGTGGACGCTTTCGAGGGCCCCATGCCGCAGACCCGCTTTGTCCTGAGCAAGGCCATGGCCCTTGATCTGCCGGTCATTGTCTGTATCAATAAAATTGACCGTCCCGGTGCCCGTCCTACGCAGGTCATCGACGAGGTCCTGGAGCTGCTGATGGATCTGGGTGCCAGCGACGAGCAGATCGACTGCCCCTTTGTCTTCGCATCCGCGAAGTCCGGTATTGCGACAATGGATCTGGGCAGCCCCGGTGCCAGCATGAAGCCTCTTTTTGAGACCATCATCGATTATATCCCCGCGCCTGAGGGTGACCCGGAAGCGGGCACGCAGATGCTGATCAGCACCATCGACTACAACGAATATATCGGACGTATCGGCGTCGGCAAGGTGGATAACGGCACCATCCGCGTCAACCAGGAGTGTGTCATCGTGAACCACCACAATCCCGATGTCCGCCGCAAGGTCAAAGTCAGCAAGCTCTATGAGTTCGAGGGGCTCAGGCGCGTCGAAGTACAGGAAGCCGGCATCGGATCCATCGTTGCTGTCTCGGGAATCGATGATCTGCACATCGGTGATACGCTCTGCTCTGTCGAGAATCCGGTGGCCATTCCCTTCCAGAAGATTTCCGAGCCCACCATTGCCATGACCTTCAATGTCAACGATTCCCCGCTGGCAGGCAAAGACGGCAAGTATGTGACCAGCCGCCACATCCGCGATCGTCTGTACAGAGAACTCAATACCGATGTTTCTCTGCGCGTCGAGGACACCGATACCACCGAGTCCTTCAAGGTCTCCGGCCGCGGCGAACTGCATCTGTCTGTCCTGATCGAGACCATGCGCCGCGAAGGCTATGAGTTTTCTGTCAGCAAGGCAGAGGTGATCTATCACTATGATGAAAAGGGAAAACGCCTTGAGCCCATTGAGGAGTGCATCATCGACGTTCCCGAGGAATTTGCGGGCAATGTCATTCAGAAGCTGGGCGAGCGCAAGGGTGAACTGGTCAATATGACTTCGCTCCAGGGCGACTACACCCGCCTCACCTTTATGATCCCCTCCCGCGGCCTCATCGGCTACCGCGGTGACTTCATGACCGATACCAAGGGCAATGGGATCATGAACACGATCTTCCACAGCTATGCGCCCTTCAAGGGGGATATTTCCTACCGCAAGACAGGGTCCCTGATCGCCTTTGAATCCGGTACGGCTGTCGCCTACGGCCTGTTCGGAGCCCAGGAGCGCGGCCAGATGTTTATCGGACCCGGCGAGGAAGTCTACACGGGAATGATCGTCGGCCAGAGCAGCAAGGCGGTCGATATCGATGTCAACGTCTGCAAGACCAAGCACCTGACCAACACCCGTTCCTCGAGCGCGGACGAAGCCCTGCGTCTGGTACCTCCCAAGATCATGAGCCTGGAGCAGGCCATTGAATACGTGGACACGGATGAACTTCTCGAAGTGACACCCCACCACCTGCGCCTGCGCAAAAAGATTCTGGACGCACGTCTGCGCAAGCGCGCCTCCCAGAAATAAGAATGCCATCTTGTCAGTAACATTGTACAAATGATATACTTGTAAAGACGGATTTTTCAAGAAAGGACAGATATTATGAGCAGAATCATACTGAAACTTTCCGGAGAGGCACTGGCCGGTGAAAACGACGGCACCATGCGCAACGCAAAGGGCGCTGTGAAGCTGTACGACGAGCAGGTGATCGCAGGGATCGCTGCCCAGGTCAAAGAGCTGCACGATGCCGGACATCAGATCGGTGTCGTGACGGGCGGAGGCAATATCTGGCGCGGACGCACCGGCAATGAGATTGCCCGTGTCAAATCCGATCAGATCGGCATGCTGGCCACGGTCATGAACTGCCTGTATGTCTCCGAGATCTTCAGGGGCGCAGGACTGGATACCCGTGTCATGACCCCCTTTGCTGTCGGCACATTTACGGATCAGTTTTCCAGAGACCAGGCTGTCCGCTTCCTCGAAGAGGGAATCGTTGTATTTTTTGCCGGCGGAACGGGCCATCCCTATTTTTCCACGGATACAGGCATTGTCCTGCGCGCGGTGGAAGTGGATGCCGACATGATCCTCATGGCCAAAAATGTCGACGGCGTCTACGATTCGGATCCCTTAAAGAATCCCGACGCCAAGCGCTTTGATCATCTCACCTATGAGGAAGTCGTCGAGAGAAACCTCCAGGCGGTCGATATGACATCCTCCGTGCTTGCCAAAGAGAACGGTATGGAAATGCGCATTTTCGCCCTGCAGGCGGAGCGGAGCATCATCCGGGCGGCCAGCGGCGATTTTGACGGCACTTCGATCACGGCGTGATGCATACTGCGGTGTCTTTTCTGAAGCGGCATCGCAGGATGATCAGGATAATATCGAAGGTTCATGTCGCAGGAAAATAGAGAAACCTTGGAAATTCCTGTACCTGCTGTCCGGCGGGATACACAGCAGTGTCCGTCCGGTCAGGTTATATACAGGCGCAATACAGTCAATTGAGAAAGGGGTAAAACCATGAGCAGCGAGAGAGTTCAGCCTTACGAAGCGAAAATGGAGAAGACATTGTCTCATCTGGAGACTGATCTGCAGGCAGTCCGTGCAGGGCGCGCGAATCCGCATGTCCTCGACAAAATCCGTGTGGATTACTACGGATCCCCCACACCGATCCAGCAGCTTGCCAACGTCTCTGTCCCCGAGGCCAGGATCATCCAGATCTCTCCCTGGGAGAAGAAGATGCTCAAGGAGATCAGCCGCGCGATTTCCGCTTCCGATATCGGCATCAATCCTACCAATGACGGCACAATGATCCGTCTGGTATTCCCCGAACTGACCGGTGAGCGCCGTAAACAGCTCTCCAAGGATGTCAAGAAGATGGGCGAAGAGGCAAAGGTTGCGCTGCGCAATATCCGCCGCGACGGAAATGAAGCCTTCAAGAAGCTCAAAAAGAGCGAGGATGTTTCTGAAGACGTCGTCGCTGAACTGCAGGATGAACTGACCAAGGTCACCGACAAGTTTGTCAAAAAGATTGACAAGGCCATCGATGAGAAGACTAAGGAGATCATGACTGTCTGATCCTGCCCATTGACAGAGCCGGCGCTGAGCAGCCGGCCCCGTGCTGCTGCACAAAGACTGTGCGCACTGCCCCTGACCCGGACGCTCCTGAACTTTGGCGTGGTCCGGCCGCAGGCTATGAGCTGTGACTGAAAATTGGGATAAAAACCCGCAGGAGGTACTGCAGCCGGACCGCTGCGGCACCTGCTGCGGGTTTGTAATCACTGGAAAAAAGGAATGAGATAAGAAGATGAAAGAGGAAATCAGAGAGGGCCTGAAGATCCCCGCTCATATTGCGATCATCATGGACGGCAACGGCCGCTGGGCCAAAAAGCGCGGTATGCCGAGGACCTTCGGTCATACCCAGGGGGCAAAGGTCGTCGAGCAGATCCTGGAAGACGCGGACCACATGGGCGTCAAGTACCTGACTGTCTACGCTTTTTCGACAGAAAACTGGTCCAGGCCCCAGACCGAGGTCAAGGCGCTGATGAATCTTCTGCGCAGATACATGAAGACCAGTCTCGCCAAATGTGCCAAAAACAATGTGCGCGTCCGTGTGATCGGCGACAAGTCCATGCTGGACAAGGACCTTCAGGAATCCATTGCGGATCTGGAGCGGGATACCGCTTCGAATACCGGGATCGGCTTCCAGATCGCCATCAATTACGGAGGACGCGATGAGATCGTGCGCGCTGTCAGGCGCGCTGCCCGCCGGGGGCTTCTGGAGGATCCCGAAAAGATCGATGAGTCTGTTCTGGACGACTGCCTTGATACGGCGGGGATCCCCGATCCCGACCTGCTCATCCGTACCTGCGGCGAACAGCGCATATCAAACTTTCTCCTGTGGCAGCTCGCGTACTCGGAGATGTATTTTACACCAAAAGCCTGGCCGGAATTCAACCGTGAGGAGCTTGTCAGGGCGATCGATGCCTACAACCACCGCGAGAGAAGATACGGCGGCCTGATGGACAAGTAAGTGTACCGGTACGCGCCTGAAAGCGATATGCAATGGGAGGAATGAAATGAAAACAAGAATAATCAGCGGCGTCATCCTGGCTGTGTTGATCATTGCTCTGGGTTTTCCCGGATCCTATCCCCTCTGGCTGATGTGCATGCTCTGCAGTGTGATCGGCTATATGGAACTGACGACAGTGCTCTGCAAGCCCGCGCCCGCCAAAAAGAAAGTGACTGTCCGCAAATGGAATTCCATGCCGGACGCGGTCGCTCTCCCGGGACTGCTGCTGACAGTGCTCTACTACGCGGGCATGATGTATATCCAGTGGCGTTACGGTGTGGTCAATCAGACCGGCATGATCGCTGCGGCCGATTTCTGGACAATGATGATGCTGGCAGTTGATTTTCTGCTCACAATGGCTGTTTATGTCTATACTTTTCCCCGCAGGCGGTCCGCCCAGGCGACCGGCGCTGTCATGTCATTTCTGTACATGCCTGTGATGATGGCCTTTGTCTGCCGCACCAGAAACCTGCCCCAGGGCATCTTTCTCTACTTCCTGATCTTTATCTGCGCATCCGTCAGTGATGTATGCGCGCTGGCAGTCGGCATGGCCATCGGACGGCACAAGCTGGCACCGGTCCTGAGCCCCAAGAAGACCATCGAGGGAGCCATCGGCGGAATCGCCGGCAGCGCGATCGTCAGCTGCCTGCTGGCACTGGTGGTCGGCTCGATTGAGAAGGGGACCAATGTCCTGACCCTGTTTCTGATCATAGGGATCTGCGGCAGCATTATCGGGCAGACCGGAGACCTTGCCGCCTCCGCGATCAAGCGCAATCACGGCATCAAGGACTACGGAACACTGATTCCCGGCCACGGCGGTATGATGGACCGCTTCGACAGCATCCTCTTCACCGCGCCGGTGATCTATTATCTCTCATTTCTTCTGAGCGAAATGATGTAAAGGCAGTTTTATGATTATCAGTATTCTCATTTTTCTGATCATGTTCAGCGTGATCGTCATCTCACACGAATTCGGTCACTATGCCATTGCCCGCCGGAACGGGATCCGTGTCAACGAATTTGACATCGGTATGGGCCCCGTTCTCTATCGGAAGAAAGGAAAGGAGACGGATCTGTGCATCCGTCTGCTCCCCATCGGCGGCGCCTGTGTGTTTGACGGCCTGGACGGACTGGAGGATGAGGAAGGGGGGAAACTGGATGAGCACTCCTTCCCCAATGCCCCTGTAGGAAGCAGGATTGCAGCTGTGGCAGCGGGTCCCGTGGCTAACTTTATCCTCGGATTTATTTTTTCCGTCATTCTGGTCGCCTTTGTCGGAACAGACCTGCCGGTAGTCCAGGAAGTCATTCCGGATTCCGCCGCCATGGAGGCAGGCCTGCAGCAGGGGGATGTGATCCGGAAGATCAACGGGGAGTCTATCCACATCTACAGAGAAGTGACCCTGGTCTCCATGATGAACTACGGAGAACCTTTGTCCATCACGGTCGAGAGGGACGGCGAGCGGCAGACGCTGCACCTGATCCCCCGCTACGATGAGGAGGACAACCGCTACTACATCGGAATCCGGGGTGCAGGCCAGTACCTCAAGTGCAACCCTTTCCAGGTCTTCCAGTACGGCTTTTATGAGACGGCCTACTGGCTCAAGGCGACCTATAAATCTATCGGACTGATCTTCCGCGGCCACTTCTCCAAGGACGATGTGGCAGGACCGGTTGGTGTCGTGAAGGTCGTCGATGACACCTATGAGGAGACAGCTCCTTACGGGCCTGCGGCGGTGATCCTGACCTTCCTGAGTCTTGCAACCCTGCTCACTGTAAACCTGGGGGTCATCAATCTCCTGCCCCTGCCCGCCCTGGACGGAGGAAGGCTCCTTTTCCTCCTGCTCGAGGCAGTGCGCGGAAAACCGATTCCGCCCGAGAAAGAGGGCATGGTGCACCTTGCCGGCTTTGCAGTGCTCATGTTTCTGATGATCCTTGTACTCTTTAATGATATTTCCAGATTCTTTACATAATAAAACGGCCGGATTGCACGGTCCCGGGCAGGAATGGATCCGGGACTGCACGATCCGGCTCATTGCCGTTATTTACCATCCCTTTCAAAATCGTAGAAGGCAGACAAAAAGGAGAAAAAAATGACCTATCGTGACCATACAAAAGTAATCCGCATCGGCGACCGCGTGATCGGCGGAGGAAATCCCATCCTGATCCAGTCCATGACCAATACCCCTACCGAAGATGTGGAGGCCACTGTTGCCCAGATCCTTCGTCTGGAGGAGGCGGGCTGTGAGATCATCCGCTGCACATGTCCCACCGAGGAAGCTGCACTGGCCATCGGTCAGATCAAGAAGAGGATCCACATCCCCCTGGTGGCAGATATCCATTTTGACTACCGGATGGCAATCCGGGCCATGGAAAACGGCGCGGACAAGATCCGCATCAATCCCGGCAATATCGGCGGCCGCGACAAAATTGAAGCGGTCGTCAATGTCGCCAAGGAGCGGCAGGTTCCCATCCGGGTCGGCGTCAACAGCGGCTCGCTGGAAAAGGAACTGGTCGCCAAATACGGCGGCGTCACCCCGGAGGGACTTGTGGAGAGCGCCCTGGACAAGGTCCGCATGGTGGAGGAGTGCGGTTATGATCAGATGGTCATCAGCATCAAATCCTCTGATGTCCTGATCTGCGCCCGCGCCCATGAACTGCTGGCCGAAAAGACGGACTATCCCCTGCATGTCGGTATCACCGAGGCCGGCACTCTCTACAGCGGAAACATCAAATCCGCGGCAGGACTGGGAATCATCCTCTATCAGGGGATCGGCGACACTATCCGCGTCTCTCTGACCGGTGACCCCGTGGAAGAGATCAAATCCGCGAAAATGATCCTCAGGACACTGGGCCTGCGCAAAGGAGGGATCGATGTCGTATCCTGTCCGACCTGCGGCAGGACCAGGATCGACCTGGTTGGCCTCGCCAACCAGGTGGAGACCATGGTGCAGGGCTATGACCTCAATATCAAAGTCGCTGTCATGGGCTGCGCCGTCAACGGCCCCGGCGAGGCCAAGGAAGCCGATATCGGTATTGCCGGCGGAGACGGAGAAGGCCTTCTGATCAAGCACGGACAGATCGTCCGCAAGATGAGAGAGGAGGAGCTTCTCGGCGCGCTCAAGTACGAGCTTGATCACTGGAAATAAAAAACTGTCGCGTTCTCCCTTAGACCCGTGACAGTATGAACAGTACGAATGAGATCACATGATGAGTCGGATCTCTTCGATGTCACTGACGGGAGTTTACCTACATGTCCAAACCCTTTTTTGATGTTTTTCCCAAACTGAAAGTCCGCAAAGATCTGCAGGATTTTTTTCAGGACACACAGGTGGAGAGACTGACCACCAACCGTGAGCGGACCAGGCTCAAAGTCCGCCTGCGCTCAGATCACCTGATCCACAAGGATCGGGTATTTCGCATGCAGAAAGCCATGGAAGAGCAGCTGTTTGGTGAGCGAAGGGTCGAGGTCTATGTGGAGGAGCATTACGATCTGTCCGCCCAGTATACGCCCAGGTCTCTGATGGAAGCCTACAGTGACTCGATCAGTTTTGAGATCTCCTCCTTTTCCCCGGTGATGGGTGCCTTTTTCCGGGATGCGGCGATCACCTATGGCGAAAACGGTGCCATCGATGTTTGTATGCATGATACCTGTCTCAGCAGAGGGCTGCAGGACCGTCTGGAAGAAGCTCTGAACCGGATCTTCCGCGACCGCTGCGGCGTGCAGGCCACACTCACAGTGACACTGAAACCGGAAGTGAGGCAGGAACTCGGCGGAGGTCGTGACAGCAGAGAAAAAACTTCCTCCGGTATCGTACAGGAGAACTCCGGATTCGGCACAGCCTATGATAATGACTATGCTTCTGATGCTGCAGCATCCTATAGCGGAAATGATATTCCGGGAGGCACTTACGATGACTTTGCCGGGAGTCCCGGAATCAAAGGTAAAGAAGGCCGTAACGGAGGAGGCTCCGAAACCGCAGTTTCCCCCAACAGAGGCAAGAAGCCTGAAACCAGACGGGACCCCGGCACGGGATCCGGCAAAGGCGGTTCCGGAAATGGCTTCGGCAACGGCAACGGCTACGGCCGCGGAAACGACAGGGGCGGACGCGCAGGGCGCACCGGCAGAGACAGAAAAGGAGAGAGGGAGTATTCGCTCAAGAGGTCCTCTCATCCCGATGTGGTCTACGGAAAAGAAGTCACTGCCGATTCGATCCGGATCGCGGACGTGATCGGCGAGATTGGGGAGGTCGTGGTCCGCGGGCAGATCCTGGCAAATGACCGCCGCGATATCCGCAATGAGAAGACCATTGTCAAATTTTCACTGACCGATTTTACGGATTCTATTTACTGCAAGCTGTTTGTGCCCACTGACAAGGCGGACGAACTGCTAAAGGACCTCGGCAAGGGCAGCTTTGTCAAGGTCCGGGGCGCGGCTGTCATGGACACTTTCGACAAGGAAGTAATCATTTCCTCAATACAGGGGATCATGAAGATCCCGTCCTTCAGGACGGCCCGCGCGGACGATGCGCCGGTCAAGCGCATCGAGCTGCACTGCCACACCAAGATGAGTGATATGGATGGTGTCTCGGAGTGCAAAAATATCGTCAAGCGCGCCTATGCCTGGGGCATGCCTGCCATTGCCATCACGGACCACGGCAACATCCAGGCCTTCCCGGATGCAGGCCATGTGCGTGAAGACCTTTTGAAATCCGAAAACAAGAAGAGGAAAGAAAAGGGAGAGCCCCCCGTCGACAGCCAGGACTTTTTCAAGGTCCTCTACGGCGTGGAATGCTATCTGGTCGACGATCTGGTAAAGATCGTTGTGCCCGTCCCCGAAGAGGATCTGGACGCAGCCGTCAAAGACCGCCCGGTCGTGGTCTTCGACCTGGAGACCACCGGCTTTTCCCCTGAAAAGAACAGGATCATCGAGATCGGCGCGGTCAAGATCGAGAAGGGTCAGATCCGCGACCGCTTTTCACAATTTGTCAATCCGGAGCTGCCGATCCCTTACAGGATCACTCAGCTCACCGACATTTCCGACAGCATGGTCATCGGCGCAGAGACGATCGAAGAGGTGCTGCCTGATTTCCTGCGCTTCTGCGAGGGCTGTATCCTTGTGGGACACAACGTCCAGTTTGACATCGGCTTCATCAGAGCCAACGCCGGACGTTTGGGCCTGCCCTGTCATTTTACGACGGCGGACACCCTGGGAATGGCCAGGGC
This sequence comes from uncultured Lachnospiraceae bacterium, assembly GCA_946411695.1. Classification (GTDB taxonomy): domain Bacteria; phylum Bacillota; class Clostridia; order Lachnospirales; family Lachnospiraceae; genus CAG-791. The sequence continues at coordinate 8,281 of CAMKEX010000042.1, read as the reverse complement.
CCTGCTGCCCGGCCACGCCAAATACACCCTGGACGCAGTGGCAAAGCTTTTGGGTGTATCTTTGGACAACCACCACAGGGCCGTGGATGATGCCGAGTGCACCGCCGGGATCTGGATGAAAATGCTGCCCCTGCTGGAGCAGCAAAATGTCCTGTCCCTGCGCCAGATCGATGCCTTCTGCAGGCCGACGCCGGACACGGTCAAGCGCCTTCGGACCCACCACTGTATCCTGCTGGCCAAAAACACGACCGGCCGGACCAATCTTTATACCATGGTCAGCGAATCGCACCTGACCTATTTTTTCAAAAAACCGCGTATACCCAAAAGCCTGCTCATGAAATACCGGGAGGGGATCCTGGTCGGCAGCGCCTGTGTCATGGGCGAGCTGATGGAGGCTGTTCTGGAGGAACGTTCGGATGAGGTCCTTGCGGGCATTGTGGATTTCTATGATTATCTGGAGATCCAGCCCCGCGACAACAACCGTTTCCTTCTGGAATCTCCCAAAATGCAGGACAAATATCCGCAGATCAGGACGGAGGAGGACCTGCTCAACCTCAACCGCACCATCGTGCGCCTGGGCGAGCAGGCGGGCAAGCCTGTAGTCGCCACGGGAGACGTGCATTTCCTGGATCCCGAGGATGAGATCTACCGGTCGATCATCCAGGAGGGCATGGGCATGTCCGACGAGGACCCCGCTCCTCTGTATCTGCATACCACCAATGAGATGCTGGAGGAGTTTGCCTATCTGGGCGCCAGGAAGGCACAGGAGGTCGTCATCGACAATCCCCGCAAGATCGCGGATATGGTGGACGCCCTGTCCCCCGTGCGTCCCGACAAGTGCCCGCCTGTCATCCCCAACAGCGATGAGAACCTGCGCAGGATCTGCTATGACAAGGCCCACAGCATGTACGGCGACCCGCTGCCCGAGATCGTCGAGGAGCGCCTGGAGAGAGAACTGCGCTCCATCATTTCCAACGGCTATTCGGTCATGTACATCATCGCTCAGAAGCTGGTATGGAAGTCCGTCGAGGATGGATATCTGGTCGGCTCCCGCGGTTCCGTCGGTTCCTCCTTCGTGGCTACCATGTCGGGGATCACGGAGGTCAACCCTCTGCCGCCGCATTATTACTGCACCAACTGCCACTACACCGATTTTGATTCGGATCTGGTCAGACAGTACCAGGGAAAATGCGGGATCGACATGCCCCGTATCAAGTGCCCCCGCTGCGGCCGGGAACTCAAAAAGGACGGTTTCGATATTCCCTTTGAGACCTTCCTTGGCTTCAAGGGCGACAAGGAGCCCGATATCGACCTGAACTTCTCGGGAGAGTACCAGTCCAAGGCCCACGCCTACACCAAGGTTATTTTCGGACATGAACAGACCTTCAAGGCCGGCACTATAGCGACCGTGGCCGACAAGACCGCTTACGGTTACGTCAAACATTACTTTGAAAATAAGGGTATCGCCAAGCGGAACTGCGAGATAGAAAGGCTTCTGGCCGGCTGTACGGGAATCCGCCGCAGCACCGGCCAGCACCCGGGCGGTATCGTCGTCCTGCCTCTGGGGGAGAACATCAACACCTTCACCCCTGTCCAGCATCCCGCCAACGACATGACGACCGATATCATCACGACCCATTTTGACTATCACTCGATCGACCACAACCTCTTAAAACTCGATATACTGGGGCACGACGATCCGACCATGATCCGCATGCTGCAGGATCTGACCGGCCTGGATCCCACGGAGATCCCCCTGGACGATCCGGATGTCATGAAACTGTTTTCCAGTACCGAATCACTGGGGATCACCACGGAACAGAACGGCGGAATCGATGTCGGTTCGCTGGGGATCCCTGAGTTTGGAACCAAGTTCGTCATCGGCATGCTCGATGACACCAGGCCCACCACCATGTCGGAGCTGGTCCGCATTTCCGGCCTCTCCCACGGCACGGATGTGTGGCTGGGCAACGCCCAGACCCTGATCCAGGAGGGCAAGGCAGTCCTGTCCACCGCCATCTGCACCCGCGACGATATCATGTCCTATCTGATCGCCCAGGGCATGGACAAATCCCTGTCCTTCAAGACCATGGAGTCTGTCCGAAAGGGCAAGGGTCTGACCCCTGAGATGAAGGAGGCCATGCGGGCCGCCAATGTCCCGGAGTGGTATATTGATTCCTGCCTCAAGATCAAGTACATGTTCCCCCGCGCGCACGCAGCCGCCTACGTCATGATGGCTCTGCGCATCGCCTACTGCAAAGTACACTATCCCCTGGCCTACTATGCTGCCTATTACAGTATCCGTGCCTCGGCTTTCTCCTATGAGATCATGTGCCGCGGCCGGGACCACCTGCTGGCAGTCATGGAGGATTACCAGCGCCGGAAAGATACCCTGACTCCCAAGGAGCAGACGACTCTCGACGACTGTCTGGTCGTCAGAGAGATGTATGCCCGCGGCTTCGAGTTTGTGCCGATCGACATCTATACGGCCCAGTCCCGTCTCTGCTCCATCGTAGACGGAAAGATCATGCCCAGTTTAAAGAGCATTGACGGCATGGGCGAAAAAGCGGCCGACGCGGTAGTGGAGGCCAGAAAAGACGGCCCCTTCATCTCCCGCGACGACTTCTGGAACCGCACCAAGGTGCCCAAGACGGTCATCGAGAAGATGCATGAACTGGGCCTGCTGGGAGATCTCCCCCAGACCAACCAGATCTCCCTCTTTGACATGTTTGAGTAAGGAATTGATATGATCAAGTGACGGATCCACATGTTTAAGTGACGGACTTCATTTTACGGACAAGAGTTTCAATTATTCGCCGGAGGTTTTTTATGAAGATTACCCACATTTATCACAGCGCATTTTTGGTGACAATGGAGGAAAGCCTACTTTTGTTTGACTGGTACAAGCGCAGCCTTCCGGAGATCCCGGCGGACAAAAAGCTCTATGTCTTCTGCTCCCACAGCCACGAAGACCACTACAGCCCGCAGATCTGGGAACTGCAAAAAAAACATCCCGATGTCACCTACATCCTGGACGAGGGAATCGCGGACGCGGCGGCTCATCCCGAGGCCGATATCGTTACGGTTCGTCCAAGGCAGACCTTGGAGATTCCCGCGGACGGGGCAGGCACCGCTTCCCTGAAGATCATCACCCTGGAGTCCACGGATATGGGCGTCGCCTTCTATATTGAAACGGAGGGAAAGCGTCTTTATCACGCAGGAGACCTCAATGTCTGGTTCTGGAATGATGAACCCATGGAGGACAATATTGCCTCCGAGAAAAAATGCCGCGAAGAAATGCAGTTTCTGGCGGACTGCATCCGGAAGCAGGATCCGGAAGCGGACAGAAGAGGCGCAGACGGAGGGCCGGAGCTTGTGGATGTCGCTTTTGTCCCCCTCGATTACCGGCTGGAAGAGCATGCGCCGCGCTGCATCGCCTCCTTTATGGAGATTTTAGGCTCCGCTCATGTCTTCCCCATGCATTACTGGGGACGCGAGGCCCAGGTCAGAGAATATCTGAAGGATGAGCGTATTGCGCGGTATGCCGACAGGATCAGCTTTGACAGCGAAGCGGAGATCCGTGACTGAAGCGGGTATTGTTTTCAGTAAAAATATAAACTGCAAATGAAAAAACCGGGATCCGCCAATCATGACGAATCCCGGTTTTCTGCGTGGATTAGGCGGGAATCGAACCCGCGTCCAAAAGCCCATTCAGTGTACTTCTACGATCATATCCTGTTCTTGCGGACAAGTCCATTTCCCGCATCCGGCGAGAGAACAGTCAATCTGGCCGGTTTGGTAGCTTCATCATACGCCCATAGCCGCAAAGCTTAAGCCATGTCGTTTCCCGCTTTCATGATGCCGTATCCGGAAGATGCGGGTGTCTCCCGGGCGACACGCAGCTCTTAGGCTGCGAGTGCTACTCTATCGTTAGCGTTTATTTTTAATTTTGCCGTTTGACGCTCGGCTCCGGATCGCTTCTCCACCTGCAAGACCCCTGTCGAAACCTTTACTAACCCATGTAAAAGTGCAGCAGACCTTCAGGCTGTTGCCGGCAGTGTATGACAAATAGTGCAATACATCTGCTGTGTTTTCACAGTATACTTCTAAAAATGATGAAAATCAATAGCTTTGTAGTATAATCTATAGAAGATGTACGAACTGCTGTTACTATATAGACGGTCTAAGTATACCCTTTCAGGGAGGTCTGTGCGGTAACAAAAGATCCTTACGTCATACCCGCGAGCAGATTCTGAAAATCCATCCGGAAAGAGAGGATAAAAAGATGAAAGGTATGAAGAAGTGGAAGAATATCGCTGTCCTCTGTGTCGTGATCTGTCTGATACTTTCTCTGACAGCCTGCGGCGGATCGAAAAAGGCTCCGGAATCAGGAACTTCTGTCGAGAAAGATTCCCGGACCTCCTCCGGGCAGGAGAGTGTACCGGCAGAGGCGGCGACAAAGGATGAAGCCGCAGCCGAAAACGCAGCTGCCTATACGAGTTCATCCGAAACCGCAGCCGCCGACGTGACTGCATCTGAAAACGCAGCTGCCGATGCGACCGCAGCCGAAATTGCAGAGCCCTCTGCAGTGCCTGATTATGCGAAAGAAGAAAACTGGGCTTATTTTGCCCTGGGTGATGACAAGGATGCCGACCTCTTTCTGATCTGCCCTACCGTCGATACCAGAGACGAATACAATATGTCCATGGATGATGAAGAGGTGAAAAAGAGCTTTTCCGGCGCTTTGAACATGGAACGCGGCATTTATGAGGGTAATACCAGAATGTTCGCACCCTATTACCGGCAGGCGGCCATGAAGATCTATGATCTGAGTCCGGAGGAACGTGAATCTTATCTGGAACTTGCCTATGGAGATGTCTCAGCGGCTTTCTCCTGGTATCTGGAGAACAAAAATGAGGGAAGACCCATTGTTCTGGCAGGGTTCTCCCAGGGCGCTGATATGTGCTACCGCATCCTCAAAGAATATTTTGGAGACAGCGCTCTGCAGCAGCAGTTGGTCGCGGTCTATGCCATCGGCTGGCCGATGACAGAGGAGATGATCACAGAATATCCCCAGATCAGGCCAGCAGCATCCGAAAACGACACGGGTGTTGTTGTCAGCTTTGAGTGTGAGTCCGAGGATGTGACAGGGACTCTTGTCATTCCCGAAGACATGAAGGCCATCTCCATCAATCCCCTCAACTGGGTGACCGACGGTACCCCTGCCGACAAGTCCCTGAATACAGGAGCCTGCTTTACCAGCTACAGTGGCAAGATTAAACAGGAGGTGCCCAATCTCTGCGGCTGCTGCATCGATTCCGAGAGAGGGGCCCTGAAGGTGACGGATGTTACGCCCGAGGAATATCCGCCCGTTCTTTCCTTCCTGCCCGAAGGTTCCTATCATATTTATGACTATCAGTTTTACTTCAGAAATCTTCAGCAGAATGTGGAGCTGAGAATCAGGACTTATATGGAGAGCCTCATGGATAATGCGGCATAAAGTTTTTTCATTTATGGACGGGGAGAACGCTATGGACCAGTATGATGCTTTTAATATAGTAGATGTCAACGGTGTGCAGCTTCATTATGCCGTTGTGGGCGAAGGGAGACCGGTCGTCCTGGTGCACGGCAATGCCGAAGACCACAATCTTTTTACAGTAGAAATCGAGCAGCTCGCCGAGGCAGGATACCGGGTCTATGCGCCCGATTCAAGAGGCCACGGAGCAAATGAGCCCCTTGAGGAATATCATTTCGACGATATGGCCGAGGACATGTATCAGTTTATCAGGGCTATGGGACTTGAGAAGCCCGCTCTCTACGGACACAGTGACGGCGGCATCATAGGACTGCTGCTGGAAATAAACCATCCGGGGACGCTCGGGATCCTGGCCGTCAGCGGAGCCAACCTGGTGCCGGAGGGGGTTGATCCCTCAGTTCTGGAGGAATACTGGGAGGCCTATGAGGAGGAACATGACCCCCTGATCGCGCTGATGCTGACAGAACCTCATATCGAAGAGGATGAGCTCAGGTCGATCACGATTCCCGTTCTGGTCACGGCAGGAGAATACGACCTGATCCTGCCGGAAGAGACATACCGCATAGCGGAAGCCCTGCCGGATGCGGAGCTTGTGATCATGGAAGGAGAGGATCACGGCAGCTATATCGAGGACAGCGATATCATGGGAGAGATGCTCCTTGACTTTTTTGGCAGGAGATGGGAATAAAGATCCCGGTCCCTGCACAAGAGCAGGTTACAGCCTGTGTCCCCGACAGGGCCTGAACTGCAGCAATGCTCTGCTGCAATCCCGGCTGCGTTCCGGCTGGTTCGGGCTGTTTCCCGGCTGTTTCGGGCTGTGTTCGGGCTGCGATTGTGTGAAAGATAGTTTTCTTTGTACAAACTGTGCTATAATATGGCTGCTGCGCTGCAGACCTGTTACAGCCTGCGATCAATGCACAACAGGGAAAAAGAATCTGCCCTGTCAGCAGTGTACATCATATATGAGGAGGATACGGAATATGTCTATCTTTAAAGGATCCGGTGTTGCCCTTGTCACACCCATGAAGGAAAACGGAGAGATCAACTATGATTCTCTCGAGCGCCTGATCGAAGACCAGATCAAAAACGGCACGGATGCACTGGTCGTTGTAGGTACTTCCGGAGAAGCGCCTACACTGGATGACCCCGAGCATCTGGAGGCGATCCGCTTTTCGGCAGAGGTGACAAAGGGCAGGATTCCTGTCGTCGCCGGAACCGGATCCAATAACACAGCCCACGCAGTCATGATGTCCGAAGAGGCGGAGAAGCTGGGCGCTGACGGCCTGCTGCTTGTCACACCTTATTACAACAAGGCCACACAGGACGGCCTCTATCAGCATTACCGCACGATCGCGTCAGCGACAAAGCTCCCCTGCATCGTCTACAACGTTCCTTCCAGGACGGGAACCAATATCCTTCCCGAGACCATGGCCAGGCTTATCAAGGATCAGCCCAACATCGCCGGGATCAAGGAAGCCACCGGCAATATCAGCCAGGTCGCCAAGCTGGCCAGCCTCGTTGACGGAAAGATCGATATTTATTCCGGCAACGATGACCAGATCGTTCCCCTCTGTTCCCTGGGCGGCTCGGGTGTCATTTCCGTCCTTGCCAATGTTGCGCCCCGTCAGACCCATGACCTTGTCATGCACTGCCTGGAGGGCAGATACGAGGAGGCCAAAAAGCTCCAGCTCAAGGCCCTTCCCCTGATCGAGCAGCTTTTCATTGAGGTCAATCCGATCCCTGTCAAGGCTGCCCTCAACATGCAGGGCTTCGATGTGGGTTCTCCCAGACTTCCTCTGACAGAACTGACAGATGCCCACAAGGAATCTCTGCGCAGGGCCATGATCGAATTCGGATGCCTGTGATCCTTCAGGGAAAATCCAAAAACAGGAGAGGCAGTGCTGTCTCTGTCATATGACAAATGAAAAAATGCCGGAAGCATGCGAGATGTTTTCCGGCATTTTTTTATGGCAGTGGATTGGCTTATATTAATTATCATTAAAGATGATTATCATTAAACGGGAAGATATTTTGTGACGTATTGGAGTTCTTTTTCCGGTATGGAATCCATGCCCGGGATCAATTCCGGTCGTCGCTTTTCACCGGACGAACCACGCGGCAGGGTACCCCCAGGGCAAGGACATCCGGCGGAATATCGCGTGTCACGACGCTTCCGGCCCCGATCACGGAATTATCACCGATGGTGACACCCGGCAGGATGGTCACGCCCGCTGCGATCCAGCAGTTTCTGCCGATCCGGACAGGCAGGTTGTACTGCAGACCTGACCCGCTGCGGAGCGCGGGATCAATGGGGTGGGACGCGGCGGTAATGGTGACATTGGGACCGATCATTGTGTTGTCCCCCACATAAATGTGCGTGTCATCTACAAGAGTCAGATTGAAATTTACATAGATGTTCCTGCCGAAGTGCACATGCGCGCCGCCCCAGTTGGCGTGAAAGGGCGGCTCGATCCAGCAGCCCTCGCCGACTTCAGCGAGCATCTCTTTCAGAAGGGCCAGCCGCCTGGCGGTCTCTGAAGGCCGGGTGTTATTAAAATCATACATGGCATCCAGATGCCGGCTCTGGATCTCCAGAAGGGCGGGATCTCCCGAATCATAGAGCTCACCGGAATGAAGCACTGCAGTTATTTCAGAGAGTTCGTTCATATTTGGGCCTCGTGGTTATCATCGGTAGTGTATAGTTCACCACCCATTTATTGTTTAAAATCGTTTATTTTACGGGAG
>CAMKEX010000041.1 GCA_946411695.1 uncultured Lachnospiraceae bacterium | reverse complement strand
GCAGACTGTAAATCTGTTGTCAGTGACTTCGGTGGTTCGAATCCACCCCCATCCACTAAAATCGCCTATAAGGCGTCTATAATGACGCGGGGTGGAGCAGTCTGGAAGCTCGTCGGGCTCATAACCCGAAGGTCGGAGGTTCAAATCCTCCCCCCGCTACTATGCCCAGATAGCTCAGTTGGTAGAGCAGAGGACTGAAAATCCTCGTGTCGCTGGTTCGATTCCGGCTCTGGGCATGTTTTTTTTCTCCTATGCAGAGCGCTTCTGCATAGGAGTTTTTTATGTAGTTGCCAAGCGGACCCTTGTCGCATAAAATGGATAGATGAAAATGGTAGGTTTCTGCCGCGCAGTTGACGGGTAGGTATTCTATGAACGATAAAGATCTTAACAAAGATACAATATATGAAGAGGGACCGGATTCACCAGCCGCTGAGTGGATAGACGCTTCCGGGTCAGGGCGTGATGAAAACGCAGATCCGGGAAAAGATTCTATTGCAGATTCTTCTATTGCAGATACTTCTATTGCAGATCCTTCTGTTTCAGATCCTTCTGCTTCAGATACTTCTGCTGCAGATACAGCAATTGCTGCAAATGATGATACAGGCACAGAGGATCTAATTGATAGTGTCGGAAATACAGACGGGGAAAAAAGGCCGGACGGAAAAAGGAAGGCCAAAGGCAGGAAGAAAAAAAAGAATCATACGGGAAAGACCGGACCTGTCCGCAGGAACTGGTTTGTTAAGTTCCTGCTGTGCTGCCTTTCGTTTTTCCTTGTTTTCGGGATCATCAATCTGGTCTATTATCTGCTGGGGATGGAGCCTTTCGGGACGAAAACAGTTTCTATTGACGATGCAAAGATTCAGTATATAGACTTTTTTACCTATTACGTAGATGTTCTGAAGGGGACCAGATCGCTGAATTATGATTTCAGCAATATGCTTGGCGGAAGTTCAGCCGGCTTGTTCAGTTATTATCTTGCCTCTCCCTTTAACCTGCTGCTGTACTTTTTCGGCAAAGAGGGAGTTTACCGGTTTTTCAATGTCGCGGCTGCGCTGAAGCTGGCGACAGCCGGGGCAACGTTCTCATGGTTTCTGCAGCGTCGTTTTGAGAACCGGATCCGGCCGGTATTTGTGGTCGCACTTTCCATGGGCTATGGTCTGATGCAGTACCAGGTTGCGCAGAGCAGCAATATTATGTGGCTGGATGGCGTCTACATGCTGCCCCTGATCCTTCTGGGCGTGTATGAAGTGATCCACAGGAAAACGGTCTGGAGACTGGTTCTGACAGTGGCGGTCTGCATATTCTGCAACTGGTATATTGCAGGAATCAATTGTCTGTTTTCCGGCATCTGGTTCCTGTTTGAGTTCTTTTTCCAGGATGAACTGATTCCCAAGCAGAAAATGCCTGTGAATGCGGTTCCGGACCGCAGATACAGCGGAAGACGAAGATATGCTACGCGGCCGCAGCTGGGGATCACCGCATTTGTTGTTTCGGCCTGCCGTTATTTCTGGGGCATGGGACTTGGTGTGGCAATGAGCGCCATTCTGTTTCTTCCTGCAATCAGTGCCATGCGGCAGGGAAAGGGACAGTACAAGAATATAGAATTTCTGACGGGATTTGCGGGGGATCTTCTCTCGGCGGTACGCGGTTATGTGATCGGAAATGCAGGCGATACAAGCGGTCCGGGACATGCGGCGCTGTTCTGCGGAGGCCTTGCGCTGATCGGGGCATCTGCCCTCATTTTTTCCGCTTCCTGCAGGATCCGGCAGAAAATCGCTTATCTGGTCTTGCTGGGGATCTGCTTCCTCATGCTCTACTGGGAGCCCGCGACACTGGTGTTCTCGCTTTTGAAGAGGGCTGACAGCTACTGGTACAGATACAGCTATCTGGTCTGTTTCGTACTTCTCTTCGGGGCAGGGGCCTATCTGAGCCGGGCAGAGAGAGACCGCTGGTCAAAGGTTTTTGTTATTCTGCTCTCGCTCTTATATATCGCGGGAATGCTCAAACTCAACGGCATTCACTTTGCCGACTTCAGGGAGCAGGGATTTGCTCTCGTACAGACCAACAGGACGGTATTTGCGACAGCGGCAGCCTCCCTTGTGCTTGCCGTGCTGACAGTGATCCTGCTGTCGCTGAAACCCGGAAAGAAAGCAGGCGGTTTCGGTATGCGGGCGATCGTAAGCCTTTTGGCCGGCCTTGCCCTGCTGGGCGTCACGGGGGCAGAGCTCGGTGCAAATGCACGCCTGTTCTGGCAGGACCACATGGATGATTCGCAGGCACTTTATATGGAGTATTCGAAGGGACTGCAGAAGCAGCTTGCTCAGCTGCGGGCTGTGGACGGCGGATACTACCGGATCGCACAGGACAGAACACGCTGGCACTATACGGACCAGGATGATCTGACTGCTTATTTCAATGATTCGCTGGCGCAGAACTACTGGTCCAATACGGCTTATACGTCGAGTCCGGACAAGGCTCAGCTGGATCTTATGTGGAAGCTGGGATACCGCGATGAGGCGGGGTGCATGATGATCGTGCGTGATCCTGTTCTGCCTTCAGATTCGTTCCTGGGTGTCAGGTATTATCTGGAGAGCACACCCGTCAGGGGACTTGAGCCCGTGGATGGCGTCGCGCCTTTCAACGGACGCACAGTATACCGCAATCCCTATGCGCTCCCCATGGCATTTACCTACGACGGATCCAAGCTCCCGACTATGAATTACAACAGCACTTTTGCTTATCAAAACCAGCTGTTTTCGATTCTCAGCGGCAAAGAGACGACTCTGTATACGCCCCTTTCCTGGACGCGGCAGAACAAAGACAAAATCACCTATTTTAATGTGTATATTCCCAAGGGAAATTATCTGGCCTACGGCAATCTTCTGTGGCCCGAAAAGATGGGCGGTCTTATGTCGATCAACGGGACAGGGTCCTTCGGCTACTGCCGTTGGATGTCTCCGGCGGCATTTCTGATCAGAAGCCGTGAGGAACAGGCAAAGTCCACTGCGTCCGAGAGTCTGCAGGCCATTGCGGCGGCAAAAGCAAAAGCCGGGGCAGCGGCAGAAATAGAAGGTAAAAAGGCCGGATCGGAAATCTCTTCTGCAGATGCGGGAGTGCAGCCCGGTGAGGAGACGGCGGATGAGAAGGAACTGCAGCGGACAGAGCTGGAACAGGCTGCAGCAGCGTACGATCAGGAAGCGCTGAGCTCTCTGAATACCGACAGCTACGCAGATCTGCGCACAGTTGTTTTCCGCCGGGACAAAGATGTTTCCTTCAAAGATTATCAGTTCTATGGACTCAACCTCGATGCTTTGCAGGAAGCGGTGGAGAGAATCCGCTCCGGAGAAGTGGATGAGAAGAATCTGACAATTGAAAACGGACATGTCACCTGTTCTCTGGAGGGAAGGACCGGACAGAGTCTCTGCCTCCTCGTACCCTGGTCCAAGGGCTGGCAGACATTCCGGAACGGGGAAGAGATTCAGCCGGATATCGTGGCAGGCACAATGATCACGATCCCGCTGGTGAACGGACAGAATGCCATTGAACTGAAATATGAGATCCCCTATGCTCGCGAAGGAATGTATATCTCCGCCGCGGCTGCCGGTGTTTTGCTGCTTGATATTCTGTTCAGGCTGGCAGCCGGAAGAAAGAAGAGAAAAAACAGAAAGTAGAACATCACGGGAGTGAGGCAGTGACGCGGCACGGAAAGATGCTGCTCCGCGGGAAATCCGCATCCCGCGCGCAGGACGCGCGGGCAGGTCTTGAATGGCGCAGACCGGATATAAATGCTTCATGGTGCCGCACTGGTCAACCGGATTGCCGGAAAGGGCGAGAGATTTATGCGAGAATCCACAGACAAAACAAATGATAACAGCAATACAGCCAGGGATGGAAAGCAGTCCGGTAACCGGCTTGTCCGGCTTCTGACCTCGGAGGGAATGCGGTATCTCTTTATCGGAGGCTGCACGACCCTGGTCAATCTGGTGGTCTTTACGGTCCTGTGCCGCATAGTGCATCTGGAAGTCAATATCAGCAACATTATATCGGTGTCGGTTTCCATTCTGTTTGCCTATGTGACCAACAAACTCATTGTGTTCCGGTCCCATTGCAGCAGTATCGGTGAGCTTGCGGCGGAGTGCGCCCGTTTTATCGGTGCCAGGCTGGCCACAATGGTCATCGAAGTGGGCGGCGTGTATGTGCTGTATAATATCATCCACCAGGATGAGCTGGTCGCAAAACTGGAGACGCAGGTACTGGTTGTGATCGGCAATTATTTTATCAGCCGTTTCCTGGTGTTCCGTGACAGAAAGTAATGAGTCAAAACATGCGCAGATTTTTGATCTGCACCGGACAGGAGAGATCCGCAGACCGTTTCACATGTAGTTTTTTCAACATAATAACATTTTGACATCATACATTGAGAAGGGGAACGAGAATGCTTTTATCCGTAATTGTGCCCTGCTACAACGAAGAGGGGAATATCGACCTGTTTTATGACGAGACCGTAAAGGCGCTCGGGGACCTGATGCCGGACACGGAACTGATTTTTGTGAACGACGGCAGCAGGGACGCGACGATCACAAAGCTGCGGGCTCTCTGTGCCAGAGCGGAGTATCGGGTGCGTGTGGTCAGCTTTTCGCGCAATTTCGGCAAGGAAGCTGCCCTACTGGCAGGTCTGCAGGCTTCGCAGGGAACTTTTACCTCGATCATTGATGCGGATCTGCAGCAGAATCCCGCCTATATTCTGGAAATGATGGAGATTCTGGAGCAGCATCCCGAGTACGACGCTGTTGCCGCCTATCAGGAGGAACGCCGCGAAGGCTTCCTTCTGTCCTTCTTCAAAAAGTCTTTTTACAAGGTGATCGACAGTCTGACGGATGTCAAGATCATGCAGGCGGCCAGTGATTTCAGACTTTTGAGAAGACCGGTGGTGGACGCGATCCTTGCGCTTCCGGAAAAGTGCCGTTTTTCCAAGGGAATCTTCGCATGGGTGGGGTTTGAGACCTACTATATGCCCTATGAGGTGGAGGAGCGCGCAAGCGGCACATCGAAATGGAATTTCTGGAAACTCATGATGTATGCGTTTGACGGAATCATAGCATTTTCCAATAAACCCCTGGTCATGTCCTCGATCGCGGGAGTTTTCCTGTTCGGGATATCCATTCTGTATCTGATCGTGATCGTCATCAAGACATTACTCTGGGGCGATCCGGTGGCCGGATTCCCTACGCTTGCCTGTCTGATCCTGATGCTGTCGGGAATCCAGCTTCTGAGTGTCGGAATTCTGGGCCAGTATCTGGCCAAGAGCTATACGGAGAGCAAGGGAAGGCCTGTCTTTATCGTCAAGGAGGAGCTGGACAACGGTTCCCAGCAGGAACTTCCGTAAATATCAAAATTCCGTAAGGTCCTGCAGGATCCGGACATAATAAAGCCGGAAGGCGCCGATCGAAAACGATCCGCCTTCCGGCTTTTTTGACTGCGCAGAGCGCGCGGGTCCGTACCGGGTGTGAAAGGAATTTCAGAATCTTCAGGCCTGTGCCTGAAGGTTCAAGTCTGCACTGGAGTTTCAGGCCTGTGCCAGGCTGCGCACCATGTGGGATACGAGTTTGGCGCAGTTCTCGGCTGCCTGATGTTCAAAGGTCTCGTAAGAGACATCGGCCTCTTCGTCGGCTTTGTCGGAGATGGCGCGCAGAATGACGAAGGGGATCCCGTTGAGGTAGGCTGCGTGTGCGATGGCAGCGCCTTCCATCTCCGTGCAGAGGCCGTGGAAGGTATCCACGAGGCGGTGCTTCTGCTGCGCTGTGCAGATGAACTGGTCGCCGCTGACGATCCGGCCCTCAAAGATTCCGATTCCGGGGGCCGCTTCAGTGACGGCTCTGACGGCGGCGGCGCGCAGGGCGGGATCAGCAGGGAAGCTCTTGAGGCCGTTCGGTGTTCCCATCTGGGGAATGACACCGGGCTCATATCCGAAAACGGTGACGTCCATATCGTGGTACATGGCATCCTCGGAGACCACGATATCGCCGATATTGATGTTGTGGTCAAGGGAACCGGCGATTCCGGTGTTGATCAGATGTGTCACATCGAAGCAGTTGACCAGAATCTGAGCGCAGATGGCGGCATTGACTTTTCCGACGCCGCTCTTGACGATCACGACATCCGTATCGCCGAGTCTGCCGACGTGAAACTTCATGCCGGCTTTTTCCACGATCCCGGCAGAGGTCATCTCCTCTGTCGTCAGTTTTTTGATTTCAAGATCCATTGCACCGATAATGCCGATTTTCATATTGGTTTTGGAAACCTCCTTATATAATTCAGGACAGATTATAATTCAGGACAGCCTGTTATTCAAGGCAGATTATTATTCGGGACAGCCTGTTATTCAGGGTAGCGCATCATTCAGGACAGCCTGTTATTCGGGATAGACGAGATGCTTCTCGTCTATGCAGTACAGGGTGTTTTCAAGGTAGCGGGCGGCGAGCCATGCGGCCATGCCCGGATTCTGGTCGAGATAGTTGCCGCAGTCGCGGGCGGCGGCCCCGGGGATATCTCCCTCAAAATCGCGGATAAACTCGTACATGGAGGTAATGAGCGGCACGATCTGTGCGGAAGTGTATTCACCCGCGAGAAGCAGATAGAAACCTGTGCGGCATCCCATGGGGCCGAAATAAACGATTCTGCCGCCGAAATCCGGATCGCTGCGCAGGAAGGTGGCGCCCAGATGCTCGATGGTGTGCATTTCCGCAGTGTTCATGACGGGCTCGCGGTTGGGAGAAGTCATGCGCAGGTCAAAAGTTGTGATGGCTGTATCTCCGTAGCGGTCTACGCGGGACACATAGATCCCCGGCTCCAGCAGCAGGTGGTTGATAGTAAAACTTGTGATCTTTTTCAGCTCCAAGGGTGATCCTCCGATTTCATTGTCTGATTCCGACTTCATTGCCTGGTTTCTGCGGGCTTAAGGCACTGCGGCGTGACCGGCCCGTGTGACTATCACATTTTAACAGGGAACGATGTGGTGTGCAATTGTTACTGTAGGCGGCCTGCAGGGCAGGTTTACTGCCATACGGGTGGTCCGGACCCTCGTTTGGGCCCGAGTTTCACGTTTTTTAAGCGGAAAAGCTGTTTCTGTGGTACAATCATAAAGACTATGTCTTTTGGGACGGTGCAGCTTTGATCATACGCAGTTTATGACCCGATGTCATGGAGTTGAAATATGAATCTGTTAAAAAAGAAAAATGAGCAGGATACCGCCGGCGGAAACGCCTCTGTAAAACAGGGATTCGGCTGGAAGGGCTATCTGCTCTATTACCTGTCATATACATTGCTGTTCGGCGTGATGGCGGCGGCTGTTTTTGTGTGGCTTTTTCTGAAGAAACGGCGGCTTGTATGGCAGACAGACGGTGTCAATCAGCATTATTACGGGCTTGTGTTTTTTTCCAGATGGGGAAAAGAGGTGCTGCGGAATCTGCGGGAGACGGGCTCTCTGCAGCTTCCGACCTTTACGCTGCGCATGGGCTATGGCGGAGACCTGTTCACTACGTTGGCTTACTATGTGATCGGGGATCCTTTCAGTCTGCCGGCTGTTTTTGTGCCGGAAAAATATCTGCTCCATTATCATGATCTGATGCTCCTGGTGCGCTTCTGGCTGGCGGGCATCACTTTCAGCGCCTACAACTTTGATATGGGCAGAAAGAACCGGATCGCAGTGCTGGCAGGCGCGCTGGTCTATATTTTCAACGGGTTCACCATGTCGGGAATGCGCCATCATTATTTCCTGAATCCTTTTGTCTTCTTCCCGCTCCTGCTGATCGGATGCGAGTGGTATTTCCGCAAAAAGAAGCCCTGGCTGTTTATTTTGATGGTCTTTGTCACGGCGGTGAGCAATTTCTATTTCTTCTACATGATGGTCATCATGACGGCGCTGTACGCGGTCTGGCGCGCGGTCCGGCTGCATGGACTGCGTCATTTCGGCGCAGTGATCCTGGACGGGATTGCTTTCGTCTGGTACGGGCTGATCGGGACATTGCTGGCCTCCTTTATTTTCCTGCCGATCGTCCTGCGCTTTCTGCAGGATCCCAGGACGGCAGACAGCAAGCAGATTCCCCTGCTGTGGCCGGTATCCTTTTACCGCAATTTTATTGACTGTTTTCTGACCAACGGGACGTCGGCGCTGGCGGAATCCTGGACCTATATGGGATTCGGCGCAGTGGCGCTTTTGTGCGTGCTCTTTGTTTTCGTGCGGGTGAAAAAACACTTTGACCTGAAGGCGGCGTTTGTGGTTCTGACAGCGCTGCTTCTGACACCTCTGGCCGGCTATGTGATGAACGGGTTTTCCTATCCCGCGAACCGGTGGATGTTTGCGTATGCCCTGCTGATCGGCACTATGACAGCGACAGCGATTCCTGAACTTGCGGAGGCTGGAAGGAAAGAACTGCTGGCAGTCTTTGTGCTCCTGCTGCTCGTTGTCGGCGTGTGCGTCGGCTGGGAGTACACTTTCTCGAGAGCAAGCGCGCAGGCGGTCATTCTGGGAGTGTCCGCGCTGGCGGCGGTCCTGCTCGGCCGCACTGCTCTGCTGGAAAAGGAAAGGGAACTTCCCGCAGAGGAGGCGGGATCCGGGTCCGGCAGGATCCGGAGTACTATGTCCGTGCGCGTACAGGCGGCGATTCTCGCCTGTGTTATGCTCACGATCGCTTCGGCGGCCTATTTTGACTTTGCTCCCGGCAGGTCCGCAAAGGTCTTTGAGTATCTCTCCCGGGCGCAGATCGAGACTTATATGGAGAAGGACGCCTCGGCGGCCTCCAGGCTCATCGACGGGCAGCTTCTGAAGGAAGAGGCCGACCGGAAGGGGAAAGTGCCTTTTTACAGGTATACGACCTACAACCCGGGAAACAATACTTCCATTCTGTACGGTGTGTCCAATACCCAGTATTACTGGAGCCTGTCCGACCCCTCTGTCTCACAGTTCCTGAATGAGACAGGGCAGCTGAACCGGATGATCCATCTGTATGACACTCTGGACGACAGGACGGCTCTCAATGAAATCGCGGGTATCCGCTATTTCCTGGGAAATGACGCCGACGGAGTTCCCTACGGCTATGAAAAAAAGAAGGGACTCTCCTTTACCAATGCAGACCTGTGGCCGGACAACAAGGACCTGGAGCGTTTTTCCTGTGAGGTTTATGAAAACAAATATGCGCTTCCCTTCGGCTTTACCTCCGGCAAGTGGATCAGCCGCCAGGATTATGACGCCATGGATATCCCGCAGCGCCAGCAGGCCCTGCTGCAGGGAATCCTTCTGGAAAAGGATCCGGGGGAAGAGTTTATCCGCATGACCTCCGCCTCAAAGGATGCCGCAGGCGCGGCGAAGGCGGATGGCAGCAGTATTGCATTTACAGACAGACGGATTCCCGTGCAGATTGAATACGCCGGAAAGACAGTCAATGCCGGCAACAGCGGGAAGATCAAGTTTGCTGCTGCGCAGGGCGGCGAGACTGTGACGGTCCGCTTTGAGGGGATGCAGAATTGCGAGACCGCCCTGTATGTAAGAGGCATGCATTATGCGCCGCCTGCAGGGCAGAAGGGCACGACCAAGATGCTGGTGCCGGTCACAGGATTTGCCGGCGATAAACAGGCTGCGTCCAAGCAGATCGGCTACACGACACCCGATGATCCCTGGACGACGGGACGAAAAGATTTCTACGTAAACATGATTTACAGGGCAGAGGCGCTGGATCATATCGATCTGGTCCTTCCTGCACAGGGCACATATACTTTTGATTCCATTGAAGTAGTCTGCCAGCCCATGGAGGCCTATGTGGAGCAGGCAGAGGCACTGCGCACTTCTCCGCTCACGGATCTGGATATCCACGAGATGGGCAGCAGCCTGGCCACAGACAGGATCAGCGGCCATATCGAACTGGCAAGTCCGCAGATCCTCTGTCTGCAGATTCCCCGCACAGCGGGATGGACGGCCTATGTGGACGGCAAACGCGCGGAACTTCTGCAGGCGGATACCATGTTCAGCGCACTGCTGCTCTCCGAGGGAAGCCATGACATTGAACTGACCTACCAGACGCCCGGCCTGCGGCTGGGGGTTGTTGTCTCGCTGGGGACGATCGTGCTGTTTATTCTGTTTCTCCTGCTCTACGGGATCATATCGGCGATCCTGCGCGGCAGAGGGAAAAGGCGCGAGGAGATTCCCGTGGGGACCTACGAGCAGGTCAACTCGCCAGAAGCTGCGGTAATGCCTGCAGAGGCGGCAGAGCCGGCAGTGAAGGAAACAGCTCCGCTGCCTGCAGAGACAGCAGAGGAAGAAGCTGAGGAAGCTGAAGAGCAGGCGGAAGTGATGGCGGCAGGAGATCCCGGGGTGTCGGCTGAAGAGACGGCAGACGGGGAAGAAGAGAAGCCGGAAAATATGACGGGCTTACAAACTGCAGAGGCAGAGCAGGAAGCTGAGGAAACCGGAACAGAGGAATGAGAGACAGACAAGGAAAAAAGCAGAGAATTCGTTTCCTGCTCTTCTATACAATTTTATTTGCTGTGTCCGGCATGGCGGTCTTCCGCTATTTTCCGGCGGAGGGCAGGCGCATGGTGTGGAAGGGGGACGGACTCTCTCAGCACTATGTGGCCCTCTGCTACTATGCAAGATGGGGAAAAGCGGTCCTGAAGAGTTTACTGGCGGGACAGCCGGCTTTTCCGACCTTCAATATGCATATGGGCTACGGGGCGGATCTTTTCACGACCCTGCAGTACTACGTGATCGGAGATCCCTTCAGCCTGCCGGCAGTGTTTGTGCCGCAGCAGCATATGCGCCTCTTCCACGACGCGATGATCATTCTGAGAATGTATCTGGCGGGAATCTGTTTTGACAGCTTCTGCCGCCGGATGGGGCACCGGGACACGGCAGCAAATCTCTGCGGCGCGCTGATCTATGTGTTCAGCAGTTTTGTGCTTTTCGGAATGAGGCACCCGTATTTCCTGAATGCAATGATCCTGTTCCCGCTTCTGCTCATCGGGGCGGAGCATATCTTCCGGGGAAAGAAGGGAAGGCTCTTTACGGCGGCGGTTTTTCTGTCCTGTATCAGCAACTTTTATTTCTTCTACATGCTGGTATTGATGACAGTCGTCTATGTTGTGTGGCGCGCGCTCAGGATCTGTCTGTTTCCGGCCCGTGAAGAAGGCGCATGGAAGAAGATCTTCCGGCTGGCCGGACAGTTTTTTCTGCGGGCTGTCCTGGGAACAGCCATGGGGGCGGTTTTTCTGCTGCCGATCCTGCTCCGGTTTACGCAGGACCCCAGAGCGGCAGAGGGTGCGGCCTACGGCATGCTGTATCCGCCGGCTTATTATAAAGGCATACCGGAATCTTTCGTCGGCTTCGGCGCGGAGGCAGTCGTGGAAAACTGGACCTGCCTGGGAGTGGGCGGAATCGGTCTTCTGGGAGTCCTGCTCCTGTTTGCCGGGCCGGGAAAAAAGAACGATGAAGACAGCGGGCGCCGGGCATGGCATCCGGACCTGAAGATTGCCTTTGTCGGCATGACTGTGATGACACTGCTGCCGGCAGCGGGCGCAGCGCTCAACGGATTCACCTATCCGGCCAACCGCTGGATCTGGGCTTTCTGCATGCTGTCAGCCTATATCACAGCCGTCACACTGCCCTCGCTGCGGGACATTTCCCCGGCCAGGATGGCACTGGTGATGCTGTTTATGTCTGCCTATACGGTGGTCTGCGCTGTGCTGGACGCCCGCAAGGCAGTCATTCTGGAACTGATCCTGTCGGCAGCCGCAGCTGCGGCTGTGTGGGCCCTGGAGCAGGCGGGGAGGAAAAGCCCGGGACAGGGAGAAGGAGAAAAAGGCCTGCGGAGAGGACGCGCTGTTTCAGCTCTCTGTGGAGCAGTTCTGACCGGGACAGTGCTCCTGACGGCAGTGATCCACGGACATATCTGTTTTGCCAAAGGAGTCCGGTTCAGCGGGATCACGGAATATCACACGGACCGCTATATCGACGGGATGATGGCCTCGGACGCGGCGGGAATGAGGAGCCTGCTCGGGAACGACACATTTTACAGGTATTCCGGCAGATATATTTCCAACAATTTCGCCCTTCTGAACGATGTGTCGGACACCCAGTATTACTGGAGCCTGTCCGACAGCAGGATCGAGCAGTTTTTTACCGAGACCGGACAGTCAAACGGCATGGTGCATCTGTTTGACAACCTGGATAACCGCACGATGCTGGATGAGATTGCCGGCGTGACCTACTATAAACGGGGCGACGGCTCCCTCCTTCCCTTCGGATACGAGAAGCTGGAGGGCATGCACTACGATAACCGGGAATTATTTGAGGAAAAGGAGGGGGATCCTCTTCCGGTCTTCAGTTTTTCCGTTTATAAAAATCTGTACGGTCTTCCGCTCGGATTTACGGCAGACCGCTATGTGACCAGGCAGACCTATGACGCGCTCACGATCCCGCAGCGCCAGGAGGCCCTGATGCAGGGGATCCTGCTGGAGGACCGGGGCGTGGAGATCGTGTCCGGACAGACCGCCGAGGGCGGCGGAAGCGGACAGGCTCTGCAGCCTGCCCGCCTGTCCTTTACCGAAGAAAAAGTCCCCTATGCAGTACGTGCAGAGGACGGGATCGAGATCATGGAGAACGGCGGAGATAGTCTGAACCTGACTGTCAGCGACACGGAGGCGGTCCTGCATCTGGATGCGGAGAGCGCGGAAATGCTCTCACAGGCGGAGATCAGTGTCCTTCTGGAGGGTGTGGAGTACAGGGCGCCCGGGAATGATCCCCAGGAGGATGAGCCGCATTATGCCAACACGGATCCCGTCATCATCCGGGTCACAGCTCTGCGGAAGGGAGAGACGGTCTCCGACAAGGAAGTGCAGTATACGCTGCCGGATAATCCCTGGAAGACAGGCAGGTCCTCTTTTCTGAGCTGCTGCGGCTATGCAGAGGAGCCTCTGTCGGATCTGTATTTAAAGTTTTCCCGGAAAGGAAGCTACACCTTCAGGAATCTGCAGGTCATTCGCCAGCCCATGGAGGAATATCCTGCGCAGGCCGGTGCACTCGGAGAATATGTGCTGGAGGACCTTGACCTGCATGAACTTGCCGGCAGCGGCGCGACAGACAGGATCACCGGAACATTGACAGTGCCGGACAAAAGGATCCTGTGCATACAGATCCCGCGCTGTGACGGGCTGAAGGCCTTTGTCGACGGAGAGCAGGTGCCTCTGCTGCAGGCGGACACCATGTTCTGCGCAGTGGCTGTGGATGCGGGGAGGCATCAGATTGAACTGCGCTACCGCACGCCGGGACTGGCAGCCGGAGCATGCATTACCCTGGCTGCGTTTCTGACCGCGGTCGCAGAGGCGGCGGCAGGCTTTTTCCTAAGGAAAAAAAGAAGTAAGTAAGGGCTCCGGGACGAGGACTTCACGCGGTCCCCGCCATGAAGCTGAAAGTGAATGGAGAGAAAAACAGGCACTTATAGAGAAGGACAGAAAATGGGTGATCTGATCAGTATTATTGTACCCTGCTACAACGAGGAGGAGTCACTGCGGCTGTTTCACACCGCAGTGAAGAAGACCGAGAAAATGATGCCGGACTGCAGGTTCGAGATCCTTCTGATCAATGACGGATCGAAGGACAAAACCGTAGAGGTCATGCGGGAACTTGCGGCAGAAGACCCGGAAGTCAGCTATTACAGCTTCTCCAGAAATTTCGGCAAGGAAGCTGCCATGTTCGCGGGCTTTTGCAACGCGCGCGGGGATTACGCGGCGGTCATGGATGCGGATCTGCAGGATCCGCCGGATCTGCTGCCGGAAATGTACGGTATTCTGCAGTCCGGTGAGTATGACAGTGTGGCGGCGCGCCGGGTGAACCGTGAGGGCGAGCCTCCCATCCGAAGCTGGTTCGCCAGGCGCTTTTACAGCCTGATCAACCGTATTTCCGAGGCCGATATTGTGGACGGCGCGAGGGATTTCAGGCTGATGAAGCGGGAGATGGTGGACGCGATCCTTGCCATGGGGGAATCAAACCGCTTTTCCAAGGGTATTTTCGGATGGATCGGTTTCAGGACCTACTGGATGCCCTACAAAAATGTGGAGCGTGTTGCCGGAGAGACCAAGTGGAATTTCTGGAGCCTTCTGGGGTATGCGATCGACGGCATCGTCAATTTCTCTCATGTGCCGCTCGATATCGCGTCCTGGTTTGGAATCCTGATGACGATGGTCTCTTTCCTGGCGATCATCTTTATCGTGGTGCGCAAGCTCCTGTTCGGAGACCCGGTCGCCGGATGGGCTTCGACAGCCTGTATCATCACATTTATCGGAGGCATCCAGCTTTTGTGTCTGGGCATTATAGGCAAATATCTCGCAACGGTCTATCAGGAGGTCAAAAAGAGGCCTCATTTCATCATCAGTGAGACCAGCCGGGAAGACGCAAAGAAGATAGGATGAGGAAACCTCTCAGCGCAGGTTTCCGAATGGGGAAGTAACATCTATGACATTTCGAAAAAGACTGATGGTCACATTTGCCACGGTCATCGTGGTTCCCATGCTCCTTTTCACCATTTCCTTTATTGCCCTGGGCAATTATCTGATCGGCGAAAAGGGCGAACTCAAGGGCTATACATCCATTGTGGGAAACTACGACACTTTTGACCTTGATGCCGTCCAGGCATTTCACGAGGCGGAGGCGAATCCGGACAGGCTGCAGGATGTGGAGTATCTGGACTCCCTCTCCGCGGAACTCCATGACAGGAATGTTTATCTTGTTGTCCGGCGCGACGAAGGCCTCTATTATGCCAGCGATGAGGCAAAGGCAGCGGCCGATCTGGGCTCTCTGCCCGAGTGGGAAGAGGAAGCGGCAGACAGGCTGCAGAGAGGTGAGTCCGCCGATCCCGGTCACGCATATGCTGCAGGTGAGGAGGGGAACGAAAAGCCGCATTCTGCCGCGACGGCGGAAGGGGCCGGTGCCCCGGGCATTTCCGCCGATCCCGTGCAGGCGGCTGCTGAGGGACGGCTGCATCAGAACCAGATCGTGCAGGTGAACCGCAGGAGTCTCCTGGTGCGGCAGCTGGATTTCTATTTTCCGGACGGTGCCCGGGGAAGCCTGTTCATTGTTATGCGCGTGATGGGCCTGATCTCCGGAAAGTTTCTGAGCGGCCTTCTGGTCTCTATGCTCACAACGCTGGTCTTTACGGCCTTTCTGCTGACCAGATGGCTGGAGAGCAGTATTTTCACACCGATCAGCGCCATCAACATCGCCATGAACAATATCCGCGACGGCAACTTCACTTATACCCTGTCCACGGGAGAAGAGGGTGAGATCGGAGACCTGTACCGCAATTACGAAGATATGCGTCTGCGGCTCAAGGAGTCCGCGGATGAAAAGCTCGAGAGGGAGAAGCAGAACCGGGAACTGATCAGCAACATTTCCCATGACCTCAAGACGCCGATCACGTCTATCAAGGGCTATGTCGAGGGTCTGATCGACGGTGTGGCAAACACGCCTGAGAAGCGGGAGAAGTACATTCGGACCATCTACAACAAGGCCAATGACATGGATCACCTGATCGATGAGCTGACACTGTACTCGCGCTTTGAGAGCGACCGCATCCCCTATAATTTCCACCGCCTCAATGTCGGCGACTACTTCGGCGACTGTGTCGAGGAGATCGGCATGGACATGGATTCCAGGGGGATCGAGCTCAATTATACCAATCTGGTCTCGCCCCAGACCCGGATCATCGCCGATCCCGAGCAGATGAAACGTGTCATTAACAATATTGTGGGAAATAGTGTAAAATATATGGATAAGGAGAAGGGCCGTATCGATATCCGGATCCTGGATGAGCAGGACAGCGTGCGCATCGAGATTGAGGATAACGGCAAGGGTATTGCCGCGAGGGACCTTCCCAATATTTTCGACAGGTTCTACCGCACGGATTCCTCCCGCAACTCGGCCCAGGGCGGAAGCGGGATCGGGCTCTCCATTGTGCGCAAGATTATTGAAGACCACGGCGGATACATCTGGGCGACCAGCCGGGAAGGCGAGGGCACCTGCATGCATCTGGTGATCCGCAAATATCTTGAGCAGGAGGATGACATGGTGGATTCCATGGATGACGAAATGATATAACTGCAAAAGGAGTAACAGATGAGTAGGATTTTGATCATTGAAGACGAAGAGGCAATCGCAGACCTGGAAAAAGACTATCTGGAACTCTCCGGATTTGAAGTTGAGATCGAGACAAGAGGCGACCGGGGCCTCACGGCTGCCCTGCAGAAGGAATTTGACCTGGTCGTGCTTGATCTGATGCTGCCCGGCATCGACGGCTTTGATGTCTGCCGGAAGATCAGAGAGAAGAAGGATATCCCGATTCTGATGGTATCGGCCAAAAAGGATGATATCGACAAGATCCGCGGCCTTGGTCTGGGCGCGGATGACTATATGACCAAGCCTTTCAGCCCCAGTGAGCTCGTCGCCAGAGTCAAGGCGCACATGGCGCGCTACCAGCGCCTGGTCGGCGCGGGGCAGAAGACCAATGACGTGGTGGAGATCCGCGGCCTTAAGATCGATAAGACAGCACGCCGCGTCTTTGTGGACGGCACCGAGAAGAATTTCACGACCAAGGAATTCGATCTGCTCACTTTCCTGGCGGAGAATCCCAACCATGTCTTCAGCAAGGACGAGCTCTTCCGCAGGATCTGGAACATGGACAGTGTCGGCGATATTGCCACTGTGACCGTCCATATCAAAAAGATCCGTGAAAAGATTGAATTTGACACCTCTCATCCCCAGTATATTGAGACCATCTGGGGTGTGGGCTACAGGTTCCGTGCATGAGCAGGAAAGCTGACAGAAAAGATTCTCTGCGCCTGGACAAGCTGCTGGCGCAGGAGGGACTCGGCACACGCAGCGAGCTGGGAAGAGCTGTGCGCAGGGGCAGAGCCTGTGTCAACGGAGTGGTCGAAAAAGACCCCGGCCTCAGGGTCTCTGAGGAGGATGAGATCCTGTTTGACGGAAAGCCGGTCAGACAGAGAACCTGTGTCTATTACATGCTCAATAAACCCGCGGGCGTCATCTCCGCGACAGAGGACAGCCGCGATAGGACGGTCCTGGACCTGCTGCGCGATCCTTGGGACGAGGCGCAGAGGGTGCTTCGGCGCGGCCTTTTTCCGGTGGGAAGGCTGGACAAGGATACAGAGGGGCTCCTGCTGATCACCGATGACGGACAGCTGGCACACCGGCTGCTGGCACCGGGAAAACATGTCGACAAGACCTATTACGCGGTCGTGACCGGACAGGTCACGGAAGAGGATATCCGGGCTTTTGCGGAAGGGCTCGCGGTAGACGGGGAGTTTACTGCCATGCCGGCACAGCTGCGTCCGGCAGCGGAGGCGGACAGTGCCTTTGCAGCCCTGATCCCGGAGAAAAATCAGACAGGAATTTCTCCGGAAATCACAGATTCTTCGCAGATACTTGTTACGATCAGAGAGGGAAAATTTCACCAGATCAAGAGGATGTTCGCTTCCCGGCAAAAGGAGGTTCTGTACCTGAAACGCCTTTCCATGGGGCCGCTGCTTCTTGATCCGTCTCTGCTGCCCGGACAGTTCCGTCCCCTGACAGGGGAAGAGATCGATATTATTGGAGGACACCCGGATGCGAGGTTCTTTCATTCATCATAGAATTCTGAAAAAGAGAAAAATACGGAAAAGGATTTGCGCTTTGACAGCCGTCCTGCTGGCGTCCATCTGCCTTCTGAGCGCCTGCGGCCCTGAGACGGGTGCGGAGGAATGGGCCGGGCAGGATTCCGGCGCCATGTTCGGCGGGGAGCAGGGAACCGGCGGGGAAGAGGAGACTGACAGCCCCGGGAAACCGCCCTTAAACCCCTCCGGGGAGGGTTTTACAGAAGAAATGATGGCAGCGGATATTGAGGCCGGGCAGGATTCGGGCGGCATCGGCGGGACCGGATCCTCGACAGCAGCTACTGCCGCTGCGGCGGAAGACGTGTTCGGCCGGCCGATCCAGGGCGAGATCACGCAGGTGGATGATACGACGCTGGAGGAACTGCAGAACTATCTCAACGAAGACAGCAGCTACGGCTTCCTGCTCTCCTCTTATGACATACCGGAGGATATTGATCTCAACCAGGTCTTTTTTTCGGGGGCCGGATTTGCCCGGGAAAAACTGACTGAAAAGGAAAAAGAACTTCTGCTGGACCGGATTCCCCAGAAGGAGATCCGGACTCCGGTCGTAAAGGTGACGGATGAGCAGATCGAGGAACTCTTAAGCGCAAAAGCAGGCATCTCCTACGAGGATTCCAGACACCCGCTGACGGAGGAAGACGGCTGGGCGCGGATCCGCAGGTATAATTCCTGGTATGCACTGCGCGGCGATACAAACCGCCAATATATCCGGTGCTCGGATGCTTGGCAGCAGGGGGATGTGTACATCGTCCATTATCAGCTGTTTGCGCAGGCACCCGGAGAAGAAAAAGAGGAGTCCGCTCTCTACCGGCCGACCTATGAGGTGCAGCTGCAAAAGACAGGAGACGGCTACAGGTTCTGCTACAACATTGTCTGGACCCAGAAAGATCTGATCGAGACACAGTCCTACCGGGCGGAACTCAAGCCTGTGGGAGAAGTGTTTTTTGCCCCCTTCTATCCGGATGAGGATAAGGATGAGAAGGCGGATGTCACCTTTGTCCTTGAGAAGGACAGGGCAGTCCTGTCGATCCTCTCTCCCATGGAGGAGGGCAATATCCGGACAGATCTTGTTTTTGACGGTGTGGATGCCGTTGATTTTACAGACTATAACAGGGACGGCTGCACGGATATCCTGACGGTCTGCAGCTACACGCAGATCTCCGAAGACGGCAGAAAGACCGATAGTCTGCGCGAGGCCAGGGTTTATACCGGACAGGAGGAAGGGGTCCCCCTTCTTGACAGAGAGAAGACAGAGGCAGTCAACCGGGATGTCGAGGTCCTGAACATCACGAATATGACGGCCTATCTGACCGGACAATCGGACGGCGGGGCAAAGACCTACAGTTCCTGGAAGGAGGCTTTCGCGGACCATATCAGGGGGATCGATGAGGATGAGTACCAGGGCTTTGCATTGATCTACCTCAATGATGACCGCACACCGGAACTCGTACAGGTCGGCGCGACGACAGCAAAGGGGGCGACGATCGTCGTCTACCGGAGCGGAACGCTCGAAGAGACATGGCTGAACCGCCGCGACTTCCAGTATCTGGAGTATGAGAATCTTCTCTACAGCCCTTCGGGCATGGAAAATCTGCATTTTGACACGATCTACAGCATTACAGGCGGAAAGCTGGGAATCTCCACACAGGGGTATTACGGAAACAGCAGCCTTGCCCGGGTACGGTTTGACAAAAACGGCAAGGAAGTCTGGGACTATTACTGGGAAGGCGGCGCGGTCTCGGAGAGCGGATACCTGGACGGGCTCAATTTTATTTTCGACCGGACCGCGGCAAAGACCTGTGATCAGGAGCATCTTCTGACAGCGGAACAATTGCTGGACCAGCTCAAATGAGTCAGCCGGAACCGTCCCTTGTGACTCATGATCATGTGATGTGTGCATTGTACTTTATAAAATGGTGAAAAAGTGTTACTATGGGCCGGACGCAATCTGATTCAGCAGAAGCGTGACAGAAAGGAAAGTGAACATGAGAATCATAGATATCCTGAATGAAAAGGATGTTACATTGTCATTTGAGGTATTCCCGCCAAAGACAGAGGCGGGTATCCTGACTGTTGAGCAGGCGACCGAGGAGATCGCCGCGCTCAGGCCCGATTTTATGAGTGTCACCTATGGAGCAGGCGGCGGAACGAGCAAACATACCACCAGGATCGCCGCGGATCTGCAGCAGAAATACGGAACCAATGTCCTGGCCCACCTGACCTGTGTCTCTTCCACGAAAGAAACTGTCAGGAAGATGATCGACACATACCGTGAGAACGGCATAGAAAATATCATGGCGCTCCGCGGAGATATTCCGGCAGAAGGAAGAACGGTATTTGACTACAACCATGCCTCGGAACTGATCTGCGACATCAAGTCCATCGATGAAAATGTGTGTATCGGCGGCGCATGCTATCCTGAGGGCCACGTGGAATGCGAGCGCCAGTCGGAGGACATCCTCCATCTCAAAGAAAAAGTGGAGGCCGGCTGCGATTTTCTGACGACCCAGATGTTTTTTGACAATTCCACGATGTACAGCTTCCTGTACAGGATCCGGGAAGCGGGTATCGAGGTGCCTGTTGTCGCCGGCATTATGCCCATTACCAATCCGGGGCAGGTGAAACGAAGTGTCGCTCTCTCCGGAGCGACGATTCCCCAGCGCTTCAAGACCATGGTCGACCGCTTCGGCGACGATCCTCTCAGCATGAAGCAGGCAGGAGTTGTCTATGCGGCAGAACAGATCATCGACCTGATCGCCAACGGCGTGGGGCACATCCATGTCTACACCATGAATAAGCCTGAGATCGCTGCAGGAATCCGGAACAGTCTCTCTGCAATATGGGGAGTTTCCGGGGATACGATCCTGGGCTGACCAACCTATGAATACGGAAGGTGTGACAGGGGCTCTTTTTCTGTCACACCTTTTTTTGAGTAAAAAGCCCTGCCGGCGGATGTCCTTCCGACCATGCCGCCCGCCAGAGCGGCAGCGTGAGGAGAAATCCCGCAAGGGCATTTCGGGAATAGAGATATGATCAAAATAGATAAAAAAGAAATATACCGCTATCTCGGCTATCGCAGACGCACACCGGACGCGGAAGTCATCCGTATGGTGGACAGCTGCGTCGAGGATCTGCAGAGGGAGGTCACACCCCGATTTATATACCGGAAATATCCGGTGGAAAGTGTCTATACGATACCGGCGCCGGGTCTGCTGCCGGATGAAAATCTCTCCGGGGACAGGAAACCTGGAACTGTGCCCAGCCGGAGGGAAGAACCGCCGGTTCCCGTGCTTCGCATTGCCGGAATGGAAATCTGCAGCCAAAGCCTGGCCAGGAACCTGCGCGGATGTGAGAATGTTTACCTGATGGCGGCCACTCTCGGTCTGGGACCGGACAGGCTGATCGCGCGGGCAAGCGTCACCCATATGAGCCGCGCGGTGACTCTGCAGGCTGCAGCAGCAGCGATGATCGAATCCTGGTGTGACGAGGTGAATCAGAGGATCATTCGCGAGGCGGCGGAAGAAGGTTTCTACTGCAGACCCCGTTTTTCGCCGGGCTACGGGGATTTTGCCCTTGAATTTCAGGAGGATTTTGCGCAGATCCTGCGTCTGCAGAAGGAGATCGGCGTGTCGCTGACAGAGAGTCTTCTCATGATGCCATCCAAATCGGTGACGGCCATCATCGGTGTAACAAGAGAGAAACAGGGTTGTGTGCTGCACGGCTGTGAAGTGTGTGAAAAGGCGGCCGAGTGCGCCTTTTCCAGGAATGGAGATTGAAGAGCTATGGAAAAAGGAGTCAGAAAACCACTTCTGCAGCGCCTGGGAAAAGAGTGGCTGTTTTTTGACGGGGGAACAGGGAGCATCCTGCAGGAAAAGGGCCTGAAGGGAGGCGAACTGCCCGAGAGATGGAATCTGACGCGGCCGGAGGATATTATCGATTTGCACTGCGGATATCTGAAGGCGGGCTGCGACATTTTCAACACCAATACCTTTGGAGCGAATGCCCTCAAGTTTCCCGGTCCCGGAACAGATGCAGGCACAGAGGAGCACGGAGAGCTGCGCCGGATCGTTGAGACGGCAGTGGCCCTGGCAAAGGAGGCCAGACGCCGCGCAGACCGGGAGGACGCCTATATTGCCCTTGATATCGGTCCGACAGGACGCCTTCTGCAGCCCCTGGGAGACCTTCCTTTTGAGAAGGCCGTGGAGATCTTCGGAGAAGTCGTCCGGATCGGCGCCGCGGCGGGCGCGGATCTGGTTCTCATTGAGACAATGAGTGACAGCTACGAATCGAAAGCGGCAGTCCTGGCGGCGAAGGAGAACTGCGATCTGCCTGTTCTGATCACCAATGTCTACGACAAGAGCGGCAAGCTTCTCACAGGCGGAACGGTGGATTCCACGGTCGCCATGCTGGAGGGGCTGCGTGTGGACGGTCTCGGTGTCAACTGCGGCATGGGACCGGAGCAGATGATCCCCATTGTACAGAGGATGACAGAAGCTGCCTCTGTCCCCATTCTGGTCAATCCCAACGCGGGCCTGCCCCGGTCGGAAAACGGCAGGACGGTCTACGATGTTGATCCGGAGTCCTTTGCGGAATGGATGAAGAAGATCGCAGCCATGGGCGTACAGGCGGTGGGAGGCTGCTGCGGCACGACGCCGGAGCATATCCGCAGGACTGTACAGGCTGTGAGAGGCACCGCCGGCATGGGCAGAGGGCCCGGTGTAGATGCGGGCGAAAACTGCGCGGAGACCGGGACAGAGCAGGGGATTCCTTTTGTTCCCAATACAAAAAAAGGCCTCACCGTGGTCTCCTCCTTCTCCCGGGCCGTGGAGATCGGCAAAAAGCCTGTCATTATCGGAGAGCGGATCAATCCCACCGGGAAAAAGAAGTTTAAAGAGGCTCTGCGCGCAAATAACATCGAATATATTCTGGCGGAGGGACTCAATCAGGAGGAGAGCGGCGCGCATATTCTGGATGTCAACGTGGGACTTCCGGAGATTGATGAACCGCAGATGATGGAGACGGTTGTCTCCAGACTCCAGAGCATTCTGCCCCTGCCGCTGCAGATCGATACTTCAGACCCGATTGCCATGGAGCGCGGCATGCGCCTCTACAACGGCAAGCCCATGGTAAACTCCGTAAACGGGAAAAAGGAGAGCATTGAGTCTGTCTTCCCCCTGGTCAGAAAATACGGCGGTGTAGTCGTGGGTCTGGTGCTGGATGAGGACGGGATTCCGGAGACAGCGGACGGCCGCATGGCGGTGGCAGAGAAGATTTATGAGGCTGCGGACCGGTACGGAGTGCCCCGCGAGGATGTTGTGATCGACGGCCTGGCAATGACCATCTCCTCTGATACAAAGGGGGCTCTTACAACCCTGGAAACCCTGCGCCGGGTACGCGATGAACTGCACGGCCATACGATCCTGGGTGTTTCCAATATTTCCTTCGGTCTGCCGCAGAGAACCGTCATCAATGCGCATTTTCTGACAATGGCCCTGCAGATGGGGCTTTCCTGTGCCATTATGAATCCCGGCAATGAGGATATGATGTGCGCCTACCGCGCCTTCCTTGCTCTCTCAGACATGGATCCGCAGTGCATGGGCTATATCGAGGCATACGCGAATGCACAGAGAACAACTGTGACGACGGCGACGGCAGCCGGTACCGGGAGTACTGCGGCGAAAGCTGCGGGAGACAGGCCGCAGCAGGCTTCTGCCGCAATGTCATTGGGGGACAGCATACGCAGAGGTATGGCGGGGAGCGCGGCCGATGCCGCGAGAGCCCTCCTCGAAGCCGGAAGGCCTGCCCTCAACCTCATCAATGAGGAACTGATCCCTGCCCTGGATTATGTCGGAAAAGGCTTTGAGAAGGGCACCATCTTCCTGCCTCAGCTCCTCATGAGCGCGGAGGCGGCCAAGGCGGCCTTTGAAGTCGTCAAGGAGACCATGCAGGACCAAAAACAGGAGACAAAAGGCAGGATCATCCTGGCCACGGTCAAGGGAGATATCCACGATATCGGCAAAAACATCGTCAAGGTCATGCTGGAGAACTACAGCTTCGAAATCATCGACCTGGGAAAGGATGTCGCACCGGAGACCATTGTGGAGACGGCAGTCCGCGAGAAGATCTCTCTCGTGGGTCTCAGCGCCCTGATGACCACAACCGTCGTCAGCATGGAAGAGACCATCCGCCTGCTCCGTGAAAAGAAGCCGGATACAAAGGTCGTGGTCGGCGGTGCGGTCATGACCCAGGAATACGCCGACTCCATCGGCGCCGACTGCTATGCACCGGATGCCATGGCAACCGTCCACTTTGCGGAAGAGATTTTTGCGCGATAATTTACGCGGGACGCCTGCGTGAGTGTACTGAAACAGATTGACGGGCAGTAAAATGCGTTTTTTTACAAGGAGGGAATATGGGAAAACTGAAGATTACCTGGCACGGACACAGCTGTTTTACACTGGAGGA
>CAMKEX010000040.1 GCA_946411695.1 uncultured Lachnospiraceae bacterium | reverse complement strand
ATCAGCCATGTAGATCGACTGCCATCGTCCATAAAATCGAATCACTCTCTTTCTTCAAAAAACAGTACCTTAAAACACAGTACTTTTCGCCTGCCGATTCCATCCGGGAAAAGCATCTATGATTTCGAAAGTATACCATACTACATGGCTGTTATCAAATCATTCTCCGGTATCCATGGCAAAAAACGGGTGCGGGACCCCGTCCCGCACCCGACATCCGGACTCCGCCCTTGAGTCATGAACCCTTATCGAATCACACCTCCTAAGCGCGGATCAGATAAGCGGTCTCCCTGCATTACACATCATTACACATCCATCGTACGGATCAGATTGACCATCTCAATGGCGCCGAGCGCACAGTCATAGCCCTTGTTGCCCGCTTTGGTACCGGCGCGCTCGATGGCCTGCTCGATGTTTTCAGTCGTGACGACACCGAACATAACAGGCACACCGCTCTCCATGGAAGCGGCAGCAACTCCTTTGGAAACCTCATTGCAGACATAATCATAGTGGCTGGTCGAACCGCGGATCACCGCGCCCAGAGCGATGACGGCGTCATATTTGCCGCTCTTTGCCATCTTTTTGGCGATCAGAGGAATCTCAAATGCCCCGGGGACCCACGCCACATCGACATCCTCTTCATTCATACCGTGACGGACCAGACCGTCGATCGCGCCTCCCAGAAGCTTGGAGGTGATGAACTCATTAAATCTCGCCACCACGATACCGATCCGGATTCCCTCTGCAACTACCTTTCCTTCCAATGTTCTCATTACATTACTCTCCTTAAATCATGATACTGATATCAAAATGAATATCTCAGATTAACATAATCCACATTCGCTGTTGTTTCAAAATTCAGAGCCTTCACAGCATATATCCCGGGGAAGAAAGTTGGGATGCGCATTCAGATATTTCCAGTGAAACGTATGTGAGAAAGATGGGATCGGCCGCGGCTTTTTACTGCCGGGGTTTGTAATCCCTGTACTCGAAATAAAGACATATGCTGTGAGGGCTCTTACTGACTGAACAGCGGTTATGTTTGTATTTTCGCAAAACCGGACAGCGGTTTGCCGGTTCCGCCTGAAAAATCATCTGTTTGCTGCCGTACACAAAGCGGTTTTTCCCCGCCCCTTCTCAATTACAAGGCGGTTTTTCTTCGCCCCTTCTCAATTTCAATACTTCAGCATATGCCCCATTTTCACCTGCTTGGTCTTCAGATAGAAGGCGTCATAAGGATTGGCTTCGATCTGGATCGGCACACGCTCGGTGATCTCCAGGCCGAATTCCTCGAGCTGATAGACCTTGTCCGGGTTGTTGGTCAGGATCCGCATGGTCTTGACGCCCAGTTCGCGCAGGATCTGTGCGCCGATGAAGTACTCACGCTCGTCGCCCGCAAAGCCCAGAGCCAGATTGGCTTCCAGAGTATCCATGCCCTTCTCCTGAAGTTCATAGGCGCGGAGTTTGTTGATCAGGCCGATCCCCCTGCCTTCCTGACGCATGTAGAGAAGGATTCCCCGTCCCTCTTTTTCGATCCTGGTCATTGCGGAGGCCAGCTGCTGTCCGCAGTCGCAGCGGAGGGAACCGAAGGTATCGCCGGTCAGGCACTCGGAGTGAACACGGCAGAGGATGTCTTTTCCGTCGCCGATCTCACCCTTGACCAGAGCGATGTGGTGTTCGCCGTTCAAGCGGTTGACAAAGCCGTAGGCACGGAAATCGCCGTATTTGGTGGGCAGGTTGACTTCCGCCATCTTGTCCACAAGGTGATCATGGCATTTGCGGTAGTTCTGGAGCTCCTTGATGCTCATGAAGGTAATGCCCCATTTCTCCGCCAACTGTTTGAGTTCTGTGGTGCGCATCATGGTTCCGTCTTCGCGCATGATCTCACAGCACAGACCGCAGGCATGAAGTCCTGCCAGACGGCACAGATCCACAGTCGCCTCGGTATGTCCGTCTCTCTCCAGTACGCCGTTGGGCTTTGCCAGAAGCGGGAACATATGACCGGGCCTGCGGAAGTCCTCCGGCTTCGCGCCCTCCTCTACAACGGCCATAGCCGTCATGGAGCGCTCTTTTGCGGAAATGCCGGTGGTAGTAGAGACGTAATCGATGGAGATTGTAAACGCTGTCTCGTGATTGTCTGTGTTGGTGCGGACCATCTGGGGGATCTGAAGACGTCTGACATATTCCTCGGACATGGGCATGCAGATCAGACCCTTGCCGTGTGTCGCCATGAAATTGATATTCTCGGTCGTCGCAAACTCTGCGGCACAGATGAAATCTCCCTCGTTTTCACGGTCGGGATCATCCACGACGAGAATGATCTTGCCGTCCCGAAGATCCTGAAGTGCCTGTTTTATTGCCTGAAACTGATCCATATTGTTTTCCTTCTTTCTCTATTATTTTGCTGCCGCAGCAGCGTTTTATACTCTATTGCACATACGCAGAATTACACATACGCAGAGCATCCGGAACATTATTCAGGATTCGCTCTAAAAGCCGTTCCTCATCAGAAAATCCCGGGTGATCCCGCCGGAGGCTTTCCCGGAGGGGGTCTGCGCTTCAGCCCCTGATGCCGCGGTGCTTCCCGGCAGGGGCGCACCGGCGTAGAGGAGCTTCTCCACATATTTTCCGATGATATCTGTCTCCAGGTTGACGGGATCGCCTTTTTTGCGGTCCTGCAGAACCGTCTGCGCGACAGTGTGGGGGATCGCAGAAATTGAAAAGGTTGTCTCTCCCACATCTGCGACCGTCAGGCTGATGCCGTCCACAGTGATGGATCCCTTCTCGACGATATAGCGCAGGACCTGCGGTTCCGCCCGGAAGGTGTACCAGATGGCATTGTCATCCCGGCGAAGCTCTGTGATGGTCCCGACGCCGTCCACATGTCCTGCAACGATGTGGCCGCCGAATCGTCCGTCCGCCGCCATGGCCCTCTCGAGGTTAACGCGGACGCCGGGCGCAAGGCGGGAAAAAGCAGTGCGCCGCAAGGTCTCGTGCATGACATCGGCTGTAAAAGTATCGCTGCTCAGAGAGGTGACCGTGAGGCAGATCCCGTTGACGGCGATGCTGTCGCCGATCTTTGCGTCCTCCAGTACCTTTTTGGCCGCTATGGTCAGCACTGCGGAGGCACGTCCCTTCCTGATCTGACGGATGGTCCCCATCTCTTCCACAATTCCTGTAAACATATTTTTTATCCTTCATTGGAAACTGCATGAAAAAGCTGCATGCGCTTATTCTGACTGTGTCTTATTTTTCCTTCCGCAGCCTTCCCTCTATGAGAAAATCTTCTCCCAGCCTGGTGACAGTGGTGTTTTCCAGGTGGAAGGCGAAGGGAGGCGCCGTCACGCCCTGTCCCTCGACAGGGGTCTTTGCATCCCGGCCGCCCAACAGTTTGGGCGAGACATAGGCCATGACGCGGTTGACGATCCCGCTCTCAAGCGCCGACCAGTTGAGGGTTCCCCCTCCCTCCAGCAGGATACTGTCGATCTTCTCACTGCCGAGCTTTTTCATCAGTTCCCTGAGATCAATGCTGCCCGATTCCGTTTTGGAAACCTGCAGCACGCGGCAGCCTTTTTGCTCATAGCCGCGGACAGCCTCCTCGTCCTCCGACGCCGTCGCGATGATGGTGGGAACTTCGAATGCCGTTTGGACAATCTTTGAAGTCATGGGGGTTCGCAGGCTGGTGTCGCAGATGATGCGGACCGGATTTCTGGCCCCGGGCAGGCGGCAGGTCAGAAGCGGATCATCCGCCAGAACTGTCCCCACACCGGCCATAATGCCGAAGAGATTTCCCCGTATGGCATGGACGTGAGCCCTTGCTTCCTCTCCGGTGATCCACTGGGATTTTCCGGTAAAGGCCGCGATCTTGCCGTCCAGTGTCATGGCGTATTTCATGACAACATAGGGTGTTCCCGTCTGAATATAGTGAAAAAAGATCTCATTGACCGCATCGCATTCGTCCTTGAGTACGCCCTCCGTCACTTCCACACCGTGGTCACGGAGGATCCGGATCCCCTTTCCCGCTACCAGGGGATTGGGATCGCCGCTTCCGACCACGACGCGGCGGATGCCCGCCTCCAGGATCGCATCGGTGCAGGGAGGCTGTCTGCCGTGATGGCAGCAGGGTTCCAGAGTCACGTACATGGTCGCGCCCGCAGGAGGCTCCATGCAGTGCCTGAGCGCGTTGCGCTCCGCGTGCAGCTCTCCGTACCGCTCGTGGTATCCCTCCGCAATGACCCTGCCGTCATCCCTGACAATGACTGCGCCGACCACCGGATTGGGGGAGACCCATCCGCGTCCCCTGAGAGCCAGTTCCAGGGCCATGCGCATATATTTTTCGTCGTTCAGACGATTTCTTTCTCTTCCGGTTTCCGCCATCGTTTCCTCCTGCTGCAGACCGGATCCTGCCATCCTGTCGCTGCAGCGTGTTTATATGTTCGAAATAAAAGAACTGCCCGATCTGTTCCATACAGTTCAGGGCAGCTCTTTGCACATCAAAAAGACATTCAAAAAGTAAGAAAGCTCTGGAACAATTCATCTGTTCCAGAGCTCATTTTACGATGTAAAGGAATATGAAAAAGACTGTGCCGTCTGCGGCAGGCATCCTGCCCCAGGCATCCAAAAGAGAAGAAACAGCACTTTCTCATACCTTTTCAAACCTTCTTCCATCCAGACTTTACTGTCGGCTTCGGAGTTTCACCGAATCATGCCTTGCGGCTCGTGGGCTGTACCACCGGTAGGGACTTGCACCCTGCCCTGAAGATTTTTTATTCAATTCATAGCAAATATCATACTTCCATACTTTAACACTGTCAAGCGCAAGTATACAAAAAGCTCTTATTGTACTTCGACAAGTTCAATCCGGAAGTTGAGCTCTTTGCCGGCCATCTCGTGGTTTGCATCCAGTGTGATGTTGACGTCGTCCTTGGCAGTGACGGTGACCGGGAAAGGCTGTCCCATCATGTTGCGCAGGTAGACGCGCTCGCCGACATTGAGGTTTTCGGAGCCGGGAAGCTGAGTGATCTCAATGGTAATGATCTGCTCGGGGTCGGGCTGGCCGTAGGCTTCTTCAGGCATGAGGTGAACATCGACTGTCTGGCCGACTTCCATATCCGCCACCGCCTGGTCGAAACCGCGGATCATCATGCCGGCGCCGCAGATGAACTCCAGGGGCTCGCCCCGGTCATAGGAGGAATCAAACTGAGTGCCGTCGTCGAAGGTTCCTCTGTAATGGACTCTGACGTTTTTGCCGGCGTTTTTGCCTTCCAGAATAATCTGGGGCCCACCGCCGCCGCAGCATCCGCCGCAGCCGCCGCTCTCGCAGCCGCCTTCCATGTCACCGCAGCCGCCTTCTTCACAACCGCCCTCTTCACCGTGGTGACCGCAGCATCCGCCGTCTTCTTCCCCATCGCCGTGATGGCCGCACTCGTGGCCTTCGCCGTGGTGATGATGGTCACAGTTTACGCCCGAAGAGACGAGTTCGCCGCGCAGATAGGACTCGACCGCCTGGTCGGCGTCACCTTCCGCGCCTGCGACAACAGTGATCCCTGCATTTGTCAGGGCATTCAGGGCACCTCCGCCCAGGCCGCCGCAGATCAGGACTTCAATGGCCTTGTCGGCAAGGAGCCCCGCCAGAGCGCCGTGGCCGATCCCGTTGGATCCGATGATCTCGCTGGCGATGATCCTGCCCTCCTGTACATCATAGACCTTGAACTGCTCGGTTCTGCCAAAGTGCTGGAAAATGTTGCCGTTTTCATAGGTTGCTGCAATTCTCATGTGAATAAATTTACCTTTCTATATTAATTATTTAGTGACTCTATTTGGATAATATACGACTTAACTGCCGATTGCGCTCAGGACAGCGGTCCCCCGCATTTGGGGCAGAAGTCAAAATCCTCTTCCGTCTGGTATCCGCACGCCGGGCAGCGCCTGACCATGCGGGCCCTCCTTCCGCTGCTGACAATCTGCAGGTCCGCAGTCCCGATCTCGACCTTCTCCCCGCGGGCGATGCGGGCGCCGATCTCCGGATTCAATTCATAGACCGTCCCGCAGCAGGACATCTGCACGTAATACTTCCTTCCCCACCGGAAGCAGGGAATAAAGAAGAGCAGAAGCTGGGTAAAGGTCATGAATACCTGGTATCTGCCATATTGTCCGCACTGCGTGCAGATCACGAGCTGATCACCGGAGAGATCTTTTCTCCCCTGTGTGAGGCCGATCATCAAAAACATAGACGCCCTTCCCTTTCCGAAATCCAGTCAGACAGTCCGATCGCCGCAGGCATGACCGGTGTGCATTTTCCCTTTTCGGAAAAAACCGGCAGCCCGGCCGCATCAATCACAGATCGGATTGGTCAGTGTACCGATGCCTTCAATCTCACAGGTGACAGTATCTCCGGCATGCAGGAATTTCGGAGGGTCAAAGCCCATCCCGACTCCCTTGGGCGTTCCCGTGGAAATGATCGTTCCGGCGCGCAGAGTCATGGCCCTGGAGAGATCGGAAATAATATGATCAATGCCGAAAATCAGCATGTCTGTCGTGCTGTCCTGCCGAAGTTCTCCGTTGACCCGGCTGCTGATCCGAAGGCGCGGCGGGAAGGAAAACTCATCTGCCGTGACAATGCAGGGCCCCATCGGGGTATAACCGTCCAGGCTCTTGCCCAGATACCACTGGGTGTGGCGGGTCTGGAGATTGCGCGCGGAAAAATCATTGAGGATGGTGTATCCGAAAATACATCCGGGCACTTCCTCCGGGGAGATCCCCTTCACATCCTTTCCGATGATCACGGCAAGTTCCGCCTCATAATCAAGGGAATCCACCAGATCCGCATAGGCCGGCACCGGATCGCCGTCTGCAGGCGAGTGATTCACGCGCTTGGCAAAATAGACCGGATAGCGGTCTTTGGAGGTAAAAGACTCCTTTGCATAGGCCGCTGCCTCCTCTGCATGCTCTGTATAGTTAAGTCCCAGACAGATCACATCCTGGAGAGGCACCGGGATGGGGGACAGAATCTTTACGTCTCTGCCGACGAAAAGGCTGCTGAATCCTTCCCTGTCCGTCTGCTCCGCCTCTGTCTCCGCATACTCTGCGTCTGCAGGGGGTATTTCAAAGGCCTCCGCCGCGCCGCGGAGCACTTCCATCTCCTCCGGAAGATGCCCTGCGATCAGAGCGTTCATATCGGGATAGGAAATCCCTGTCTCCGCAATCGGGAGTACCCTGGTGCCGTCCCTGGAGAGGATTCCGACTTCCTCCCCGAAGAAGCTGAACAGACCGCTCCGGGATTCCTGGTCACGCATTGGCGCCCCGATCCCGAAGAGGGGCATGACAGGTGCCGATTCATCGAATGCGCCGCTGTTATTCAATCGCTGAAATGTCACAAGTCTCATAATCATTACCTCCCGCTGCGCTGCCCCGGCGCTCCGTCAGACCGAAGATCAGCCGGATACCCGCAAGCAGGCGCAAACAAAGTTTTGCCTTGCAGAATGCGATTTTTTAAAAAGTCCCTGTCCACACTTTCCGGCATGCCGCCCGCCGGGACGGCAATGCAATGCGGTCACAGAATCTGGAGTAAACGGAAACGAAGAGCAGATTGTTTCTATCATAAACAATCTCCCTCATCAGGTCAACTGCTCTGATCAGGACAGCTCTGCCGGCCGTGTCAAAATAACGGCACCGGCCAGGAAAGATCCTGACCGGTGCCTGCCCCTTATTTGATGATAAAGGATCCTACGTAGGTGTTGTTTGCCGGCATGGGCACGGTGCAGAAAACACCGTTGCGCTTGCGCCTTGTGACAATGCGGACGTAATATCTTGTATTCTTCTTGAGGTTGCTTCCTCCGCATTTATTGATCACTGCGCTTGTTGCGGTTGCATTCTGGGAAGTGGACTGGTACCAGTACCACTTTCCGTTGGGATTCGTCGTGATGAAAACATTGTAGCCGTTGCAGCCGTAGATGATGTTCCAGCTGGCATTCACCTTCAGATTGTTCCCTGAGCTCGTGTTCCTGGTGGTGAGCTTGGCGGGTGAAGGAGTGATGTATTCAATGTTGGACCAGGGGCCGAATTTGCGCTGGCCGTTCTGCATATAGAATGCCCTGACCTTCATCTGGCTCACGTGCTGGGGATGGACTGTGCAGTCGCGGTAGAGGACAGTGGACTTGACAATGGTCGAGCTGGCATGTGATCCGTCTGTCCAGGACAGAAGTGTCTGATAGCCGTCTGCGCCTGCCGTCTTGTTCCAGCCGATCCGGCAGCCTGTGTACTTGGTGTTGTTCCACTTGATAAAGTGGCAATTGCCAGGCTTCTTCAGAACTTTGTTGACAGTGATAGTAACCTTCTTCGAGCCCGCTTTAAAGTTTGCTGTCTCCGCAGTAGTGACTGTGATGGTGACAGTGCCTGCCGCCTTACCGGTCACGGTGCCTGCCGCGTTGACAGCAGCTACATTGGCATTCGAAGTTGCAAAGTTATACTTGGTGGTCTCCTTTGCTCCGCTCGCTGTTACCTTTGTGGTCTTGCCGACGTCAATGCTTGCGGCAGCTGCCTTGACAGTGAAGTTCTGGGCAGCCTTGTCGATCATAAAGGTCTTGTCAACTTTGCCTGTGAAATTGCCCGGCTCAACCGCATTAATGGTTACAGTGTAATTGCCGGCATTTGTGTAATTATTGCCGTTGTGGGAGACAGTGTAGTCAGTTCCTTCCTTGAGTGTTGTGGAACTGAATGTAACAACAGGGGACGGTGTCTGATTCTTCCCATTATATGTCTTGGAATCAATACCGCTGATCTCTGTTTTGCTGATTTCTGCCTTCTTAATGGTAAATTCAATGGTCTTTGTGCCTGCACACTTGTCCGATTTGGCTGTAACAGTCATCTCGGCTTTGCCGGCATTGACATTGTTGTTGTAGGAAATCTCGTAATCAGTACCTGCTTCAAGGATTGTTTCACCATATTTTACATCGGGTGTCTGCGTCTGCTCCTCGCCGTTGTAAGTCTTTTCTTCGATTCCGCTGATCTCGCAGTCGGCAATCGGAATCTTGTTTGAAATGGTAAATTCCGCTGTTGCTGTCCCGGTATAGTTTCCTTTACCGGTGATGATAACGGTTACCGTACCCTCCTCTACGTTGTTGTCGTAGGTGACTGTATAATCTGTGTCTTTCGCGAGGGTTGTATCACCGAGCTTCACAACGGGATTCTGTTCCTGCGCCTGACCGTTGTAAATTCTATCCTCGATTCCGCTCACTTCCGCTGTCTCGATGGAGACAGGATTGATCGTGAACTCTGCATCGGGAACATTGCCGGTATAGTTGCCCTTGCCGGTGATAGTCACGGTGGCTGTACCTGCATCTACGTTGTTGTCGTAGGAAACTGTGTAATCTGTGTCTTTCGTGAGGGTTTTCTCACCAAGCTTTACAACAAGATTCTGTTCCTGCTCCTCGCCGTTGTAGGTCCTGTCCTCGATTCCGCTGACTTCGGCACTTTCAATGGAAGCCGGTTCTATTGTGAAAGTCAGATGGATACCTGCCGAGTAATTACCAATACCGATGA
Organism: uncultured Lachnospiraceae bacterium; assembly: GCA_946411695.1. Taxonomy (GTDB): domain Bacteria; phylum Bacillota; class Clostridia; order Lachnospirales; family Lachnospiraceae; genus CAG-791. The sequence continues at coordinate 14,651 of CAMKEX010000040.1, read as the reverse complement.
TGTCGACCGTTGCTGTTCCTACATTTACGTTGTTATTGTTGTTGTAATGCACTGCGTAATCAGTATTCCTTCTCAGCACTTTGTCTCCGAGCTTCACTGTAAATGTCTGAGTCTGGGCTTGGCCGGTATAGGTTCTGGTATCTTCAAATCCCTCAACCTGCGCTTCGCTGATGGAGGCCCTATTAATCAGATAACTGCGCTCGATTGTTCCGCTGCATTTTCCCTGACCAATCAGTCTTATCAGGACATTTCTGGCATTGATGTTGTCATTGTAGGGGAAGGTGATTGTGTAGTCCGTTCCCTCGACCAGCGTAATTCCTTTGTAGGTGAGTTCAATCTGAGGAATCTTGGGAGTTCCGTCGTAGACAAAACCTCCGGAAGGGATAGTGCCCTTGAACGTAGCATTCTTGAGATCCAGCTTGATCACTGTCACAGAAAATGTCGTGGAAGCGGCATTATATTCATCGGTTTCTGCCGCGTCGACAGTGATCTGGGCGGTTCCGGGCGCCACAGGAGTGAGTTCGCCGCTTTCGGCATCCACAGTGACAACATCGGTGTCGCCGGAGGTAAAGGTCAGAGTTCCCTGTGCACCTTCAACAGAAGCTGTCGCTGTATCAAACATGGTCATGGTCAGGTCGGAAGCCGAGATCTCCTGGTTCTCTTTGCCGGTCCTCTCCAGATTCACATGGCACCATCTCCAGGAATTCCCGTAGATTTCACCATTAATTACGATGGCTGCGCCGATGTTGAAAGCATCTTTGTCAAAGGCAGATTCCGTGAGCCTCTTCTCGACCTTCCCGCCGTCTACGGTGACAGAAGTACCGGAGGGATCGATCGTGTACTCCACACCCTCTGTCATGTCGGTAAAGCTGTTGATATCGTCCGGATCCTCTCCGCTCTGATAATTGACAATCAGGAAAATCTGTGCATCGAGCTGACCCAGACCCGCTGTATCAACAGCAAAGGACTTGGTCTCATCGCTCCTGATCGTATCTTCATCATTAAAGAAACGAATCTCATAGTACTTATCGTTGAACCAGTAGTCGCCGAAGGCATCCTGGTCATTGTCCCTTCCCTCCGTCCAGAATGCTCTGACCGAGAAATCAGTGTGCCATTCTCTCTTTCTGGTGAAGGTAAAAGTATTTCCCTCTGCCGTCTCACCGTCAGCGATCACGGTATCTTCCCCGTCCGTTACAGTAAGGGCATTTTCATCGTAATGCCATTCATATTGAACATCATACTGGTCGTCGATGACTTCGTAGTTTTCTTTGTCGGCACTGTACCGGCGGACTTCAAATTCCACATCTTCGATAGAAGCGCCAATATCCAGATCGGAATCCAGGCTCAGAGGCCAGATTTCAAAGAATTCACTCTTGACCCAGAACTCCGACTGATCATTTCCGCCGGTTTCATTTCCCTCTCCGTCCAGGATCCGGACACTGACTCTGATCATCTCGTCGATCCAGTCCCGTCCCTCGGGAAGTTCTTCATTCAGGCACAGGCGAGCTTTGGCAGAATCCTCCTGGTCGACTTCCAGACGGGCATATTCGCTGCCCTCTTCAATCTTCCATTGATAAGAGAGCCCTTCGGTATCGTCATGATGGTGCCCGTCCTCATCATAGTATTCATGATGTCCATCTGCATAGAGTTCGAACGTATCCCCGGGAAGTCCCTGTCTGTCTTTGTCGACACTGTCCATGTGAACATGGTAGACGTCATCGCCGACATTGAGATCAAAGGTATACTTCTGCTCCTCTCCGTTCAGATCCTGGAAAGTAACTTCCAGGGTAGCTTTGCCCCGGTTGTTTACATGGTAGTACCACCAGAAATTGGAAGGGTCATTCTCATCCTGGTCGCGGTGGAAGTCGTCGATGACAGGACCGTCTTCTCCGTCCCAGGGTTCGTCGCTGATTATTTTTACATCCTGGACTATATATTCAGACTCATATCCATCGGGATATTGGCCGTTCTCCAGGTGTACATTGTAATGACCATTCACCGAGCCGTCCCAGCCGGTCAGCATATCCCGGTCATATTCTCTCTCGTAATCGGCTCTGGCCTCCCGGAAGCGGAAGTCCCTGTTCTCTACCCAGACCTCTTCATCTCCCAGGATCAGTGTGAGATCCGCACCGATCATCTGATCGTCCTGAAGACCGTAGGCCGCAAGTTTCTGACCGTCAAAAGTCAAGTTCTTTCCGTCGAAGGTATACTCCACGCCTTCCGTGAAAGTATCGCTGATTCCATGATCGCCAAGGGGTCCGATCTTGAGATCAATATTATAATCGGTTCCATAGACGGCTTCTTCCGATACTCCGTCCACAATCACGGGATAGGAAGGATTGGCGTCACTGAAAACACGGTCGTTCTCAACATCGACCCAGACCTTGTAGTACCTTTCCTCCATGTGGAAATGCCGTTCTTCCCAAAACTCCTCTCCATCGGCATTCTTCCAGCAGGCTTTCAGGAGGATATCCGTATCCCACTGTCTCCTGCGGTAGATGGTAAAGCTGCAGGAAGGCCCTGTGCTGGCATCCGATCCTATGTAGGCGCCGTTCTCGTCCTCGTTGCCGACCTGATTCCCGTCCTTATCGTAGACCCTGAAGGCGTTATTATCATAATACCAGTAATAAGTGACTGTTCCGTCTTCAGGACTGACAAGATCATATTCTCTGTCATCCGAGCCCGGGTAGAGGCGGAACTCTGCCGTAACATTCTGTGTCGTTCCAACATCCGCGTAGGAATCAATCTGCGCCGGCCACAGTTCCGTATAGGAATCCGCCACGCTCAGGCGTATGGAGGCATATCCGACCTTGTTTTCCTCCGCCACTGAACCTGTGTAGATAAATACCTCGGCGTCCAGCTCAGACCAGGGTTTATCCGATTCAACCTGCGTGGAAAAAGTCACGGATGCTTTTTTCCCGCCATCGCTTTCCTGAAGCGACGCAAAGTCCTCCGGATCCGGATTGTCGCCGACAGCCTTCAGATTCCAGGCATAGACAAGATTGTCTGTGACGCCCTCCTGTTCTTCATCCCCGGAGTGATGCCAGACATCTGTCACAAGATTGATCGTCCCGCCGGGGCGGGTGACTGTGGAGCCGTCCTCCGCGGAGACACGTACGCCGTATACATCTCCTTTTACATATACGTCAAATGTATATGACTGCGCGTTTCCGTCTATATCCTTGTAATCCACACGCACTACGGCTGTGCCGGTGTTCTGAGCCACATAATCCCACCAGTAATCGTCAGAAGATGTGTCACCGTCCGGATAATGGACTTCAAGGCTGAGTACCTCTTTGCCGCTCTCCGCCGGATCCTGGCTCTCGATACTGACGTTTGTCGTCTCGTAACTCAGGTCCATTCCATCGGGATACTCGGTATTTTCTACAAAGACACGCTCCCAGTGGTTGATGGTTGCATACCAGCCGGGCAGCATTTCTTTATCTTCGGCAAAATCATACCTGGCTCTGGCTTCCAGAGTCTCAAATCCGCCGAAGCCGTTTCCGCACAGAACGTGCCCATCCTGCCTGGATACCGCCTGCACTTCAAGGCCGAACCAGTGATAGCCCCTCTGGAAGAGCCGGTCACCGTACAGGGTCAGTTTTGATCCGTCAAAATCATATTCCTGTCCTTCTGCATAGGCCTCCACAAGACCATTATCATCATAGTGGCCCACCGTCACCCGGACATCATAGTCTCCCGGGATATCCTCCGTATGAAGATCGAAGGAATAGGTTCCGTCACTGAAGATTCTGGAATCATTGATGTCAAACCAGATCCTTCCGCCGTCTTCATTCGGCTCCCCCTCTGTCAATGCATTCTCCGGCACTGTTCCCATGGCCGGATCCTGTGTAACTGCCTGATCAGGAACCTGGGTTTCGTTGGCAGGCGCGGAAGGGCGGGCCTCGTTTTCCGAAGCCGCATCGGTGTCGTCTTCAGCCGCCTTCTGTTCGTCATCTGCATTTTCTTCAACGGCAGCTGCGTCCTGTTCGTCTTCAGATGCTTCCGCATCCTCCTCTCCGGCCGCATCATCGGAAGAAACCGCTTCTTCCTGCGTATCCTCCGGATTCTGAGGCTGAACATCAGAGTCGGCAGCTCCCTCTTCAATATCTGCCTCTTTCTCCGATGCCTCTTCTGTACCGGGATCTTCTTCTGACGCTTGCTCTGCTTCGTCCTGAGCAGCTTGCTGCATCAAAGCCTCCTCTTGCCCCGTTGTCTCTCTGTCAGAAGCATCCTGAATCGTCTCCGCTTCCTGTGAATACACAGGCACAGCCGAGAACGGGATTGCAGTCATTGCCACCATCAAAGCGAGCAGCAAACTGCAGGCTCTCCTCTTCCACATAAGAACCTCCTTCTTAAATAAACCTTTCACCAGCTCCCGGGATTCATTCATCTGTCCTTCAAAAAATCGAATTTCAAATGAATTTAAAATTAAAAAAAGTATATCATACTTTGTGTTCAGGTTCTCTGTTTTCAGACAGATTGCAATAATAAGTAAAAGAAAGAATGAAAAAATGTATAGTCCTGTGCCCCGTACTTCTGCAAAGATGCTGAATGTTTCAGTCAAAGCAATATTTCATATCGTTGCCTTTCGTATAAACAAATCGGACGGCGGGGCGTTTTCAGTCTCGCCGTCCTTTCGGATGTCTTATCGTTTTTTTGCTGTCTTCCTTATTTTTCTGTTTTTCTTTTCCGTGCGTACAGAAGCAGGACAATCATTGCTGCAACTGACAAGAACATGAGGCTGCTCCACAGTACCAGATTGCTTTCGTCGCCGGTCTTGGGCGAGGTGGGCTTTTCGCTCGGCTTAGGCGAGGGCGTTGGTTGCGTTGCCGCTGCTTTTACCGTCAGCTTCACCGTGGCGCTGCCGTCCTGGAAGTTGACCTTGACGGTATGATCGCCAACGGAAAGTGTCTCCAGGTATTCCGGCTTGATGGAGAGCTTCAAGCTGCCTTCTTCTGCGCCGTAATTTGCGCTGCCAACCGCTTGGCCGCCGATCTCCAAGGAAGCAAACAGGCCATAGGTCAGATGATCGTCCTCGCTGCGCTTGAAGGTGAGGTCAAGATTCTTTCCGCTTCCTTTCTGCCAGGTGACAGAATGGATCGTGTTCCCGGAACCGTCCTTCGCCGCGTAGCTTATGGTGGATGGCTGCGGCGGATTCGTTTTCGCCTCCACCGTGATGCTCACTGTGCCGGTGACAGTGTTGTAATTGTCCGTATCCTTCGGTGTGTAGGTCCAGTTATAGTCCTTCGTGCCGACAGTCAGCGTCTGCCCGTCGTTCAGCTCGATGGAGCCGCCGGTGGGATCATCCGTGAAGCCCAGGACGATATCCTCGATGGCGGTGTTGTAGTACACCGTTGACGGGTCGGTCACAGACACGTCGGTGACTGTGGGATTGGCCTTGTTGATGATAAAAGTCTTTCCGATGACACCGGTGTAGTTGTTTATGCCCTCGACTGAGTAAGTGGCGCTTCCGGCGAAGGTGTTGTAGCGATAAAAGGCCCTATAATCGGTCCCCTCCGTCAGCGTGGAGGACGCGATCTCCTGCGTCTGCGGTTTGCCATTATAGACCCTGGTCTCAGTGGGCAGAGCAGTAAAGTCTGCCTCGGTGATGGTCTTTGGCTTCACCGTCACGACAAAGCTGCCTGTGGCGTCGTTGTGATCTGCGGCGCTTGCCTTGTAGTACACCGTATGCGTCCCCGCATCGGTGAAGGCCGGAACTTCCGCCGTATAGGTCCCGTTCTGCTCGGCGGAATAGGTAAAGGTCACGTTCTCGTTGTTTACTGCCGTGGCGCTTACCGTGACGTTTGCCGTCTGCGGATTGCCGCTGTAGGTCAGTGTTCCGGTTTGCTGCACGCTGACGTCCGCCAAGTCATACGCTTCTGCGAACTCTGCGGTGAAAAAGTAATCCTTCGTAACCTCCGCAAAGGTATAGCTGTCGGGATAGTCACTGACGGTCAATGTCTTCCCATCCAGCGTCAGGCTCTTGAGCCGATAGCCTTGATTCGGCGCATAGCTGATCGTCTGTTCGCCCTCGACGCCCAGGAGCGGCGCGGTGATGCTTCCGCCCTCCGCAGGCTCGGCGGAGGTGATGATGCTGTACTTGACTTTCAGCTTGTTTGTCGCCGACACAGCCTCCTGCATGCCATTACACCGGGCTGTCGCCGTGACGTCAATGGTTTCGCCGGCGGCGGGCATTTCTTTTATTATAAATTTTACTTCTTTTGAATAACTGTCAGCCGGGTCTAAAGACTGAATACTCTCCCGCAAATCACCTTCAATGAGCACAAGCGAATCCGGGTAAGAAACCTCTGTCACAATGTTTTCTGCGGGATCATTGCCCGTTGAATGCACCGTTATCGTATAAGTTACGACGTCACCTGCAAACGCTATCTTTCTGATCTTGCCGGTATCCGGATTCTTGACATATGTAGCCCCGTCATAATCTGACGTGACCTCAACGGTGACTGCTGTCACAGTGTCGCCGCCCGTGACCGTGCCGCCCTCGTCCGGCTCGGACTTGAGGGTGATAGTAGAGCTTGCGGTGCCCGGCTGTTCCTCGGTGGAATCGCCCTGCGCGGGTTCGCCGGACACGCCGTTGCCGTCGCCTTCGATTTCATTTCCTGTACCGTCAGGTGCAGCCGCTTCGCCGCTGCTTTCTATCGTGACGCCAGTATCCGCTGCGGCGTCACCCTCGGCAAAGGCGCTGATCGGCAGAAGCCCGACAATCATAATGAGCGCAAGCAGGATTCTCAATGCTCTGTTGGCTTTCTTGTTCATAGCGTTAACCTCGTTTCTTTCAGGATTTTTGGTGAGAATTGTCATTCTAAGGCCGGTTTTCCTTTTCTGTCATTCTGAGGAGCGGAGCGACGAAGAATCATAAAGATCCTTCGCTTCGCTCAGGATGACAGCAATGTCGGATCGTCCCGGCTGGCAAAGTGGAGGAAGCTCACGAAAAACCACCCCATTCACGCAAAAAGCTCAGCGACCCGGCGGGGCAAACCGCTCCCGCGTTGTCGTTGGGCTTGATGTATTCCGTTATAAATGCGCGCGGAGAAAAGGTCACAGTTGTAGATCTTTCCTGTGCTGAACTCACAGATACTGTAAATACTCTTTTCCATATACTTACTATATTATATGAAATCTTAAACAACAAGATAAATCGAATTTTTGTTCGATTTATAATGTTATATCGCTGGCAGGCTTTTTTTAGAGATGTTAAAAACACGTAAAAACTCAGACTCCGTTCTTGACGGAAGCTTTAATTCATGTTAGGGTTCTGTTTGGCCAATTGAATAGCGCTGTACAGTCGAAACATCCGGAATGCTCAGATTCAGACCGGATGCGGATGTCACTCTGGAGAATCTCAATTATGTTTGAGTACCGAAGGTGCAAGGCAGCCTTTATGCTGCCGAAACTCTCAGGTCAAAGGACAGGGGTATAGGAACATGCGCCCTTATTGATCATCACAATTGATCACTACAATACAAGAAGAGACCACCGGAGAACCGGCGGTCTTTCTTATTTTTACTGCAGCTTATATCAAGGAGGTACTGCTTACATGCTGTTAAATATCGTTCAGACAATCAATTCCTATCTGTCGGACTATGTACTGGTCATCCTCTTGCTGATGGTTGGGCTGTGGTACTCGGTCAGGACCCGTTTTATTCAGGTCCGGTGCTTCGGCGAAGGACTGCGGAATGTTTTCGGGAATCTCTCCCTCAACGGCAAAAAACATGAAAAGGGCATGTCTTCCTTCCAGGCACTGGCGACAGCCATTGCAGCCCAGGTCGGTACCGGCAATATTGTCGGTGCGTCCGGTGCGATCCTGACCGGCGGCCCCGGTGCAATCTTCTGGATGTGGGTCATTGCCTTCTTCGGCATGGCGACCATCTACGCCGAAGCTGTTCTGGCCCAGGAGACCAGGGTCCATACCAGAAAAAACCATATTCAGGGCGGACCGGTCTACTACATCAGAACCGCTTTCAAGGGCACCTTCGGCAAATTCCTGGCTCACTTCTTTGCAGTGGCAATCATTCTGGCACTGGGCTTCTTCGGCTGCATGGTACAGTCCAACTCCATTGGCTCCACAATGCACACAGCTTTTGGCATTCCTTCCTGGGTCATCGGAATCATCCTGGTCCTGGCCTGTGCCGTCATCTTCATCGGAGGCATGGAACGCCTGGCCTATGTCACGGAAAAAATCGTTCCCATCATGGCGGCGGTCTTTCTGGCAGGCGGCATGGTCGTCCTCATAATGCGCATCCGCTATATTCCCGCTACTTTTGGCATGATCTTCAGGTACGCCTTCCAGCCCCAGGCCATCATAGGCGGCGGCTTCGGCATGGCACTCAAGACTGCCGTCTCCCAGGGCGCCAAGCGCGGCCTCTTCTCCAATGAGGCAGGCATGGGCTCCACCCCCCACGCGCACGCACAGGCCAATGTCGAGACGCCTCACGACCAGGGTGTCGTCGCCATTATCGGTGTTTTCATAGACACCTTTATCGTTCTCTCCCTCAATGCCCTCGTCATCATTTCCACCCTGTACACTCCCGGCGGCATTCTGGAGAAGGGATTTACGGGGAATGAAGTCAACGCTGTCGGAGAGACCATCGCAAGGACAAACCTGGCACAAACTGCTTTCGGGACCGCATTCGGGACAACTTTCGGCAACATCTTCGTTGCGGTCTGCCTGCTTTTCTTTGCATTTTCCACGGTTCTCAGCTGGAACATGTTCGGCCGCATCAACGCAATCTACCTGTTCGGGCACAGATCCGTGATCGTCTACCAGATCATCTCCCTGATCTTCATCTTCCTGGGCACTCTTGCATCCAACGATCTCGTCTGGGAGCTCTCCGATCTGTTCAACCAGCTGATGGTCATCCCCAACACCATCGCTCTCTTCGCCCTGACCGGTATGGTCCTGAAAGGGGCACATAAGAAGTCAATATAAAAGCATTAAAAAAACAATATTTAAAATGGGGTTATTGCATTATGAACTGAACTGCACTGTGTTCCACCTGCAAGGACCTGCAAAACACTAAAATCCGGCTTCGGCCGGATTTCTTTATAAAACTTTATGAAAAAAGAAGCACCTGATTTCCAAATGTAGTGACCTCAGGTTTTCGGATTCGATTTGTCGCTTTGCTTTTTTGCGGCATGGGTGACCTCGCTCTTCCGGATCCGATATATCGCTTCGTTTTTTGCAGCATGGGTGACCTCACGCTTCCGAACCCGATATATCGCTTTGCTTTTTTGAGACATGGGTGACCTCGCGCTTCCGGATTCTATATATCGCTGACTGGTCGAAGGAGCAGTGGTGACCTTTTCTGACATTCTTCCCCCGGTCGCTGACTTTTCGGAAGGCATAGGTGACCTCGGGCTTTCGGATCCGATATGTCGATTTTCTTTTTCCCCGACATGGGTGAGCACAGGCTGCTGAATCCGAAATGTCGCTTTTTTTCCCCGACATTGTGCATAAAGCGATAAAAAAACGGGATGGCAGCGATCGCTGCCGTCCCGCGCTGCTCCGCACTTTGCGTGCTCCCGCATCGCTCCAACCACTCGGATTCCGCTCATTTTGCATGCTGCGGCATGCAAAATGGCTCCATCCTCGTGTTTGGACGCTCGTCAAATGTCCTCATATGCCCGAGCAAGCTCGGCATATGAGGACACTTTCCTCGCTGTTTACATCATATTTCTCGCTATCGCGCCGCGCAGGATCTCTGCCATCTCATCGATGTGCTGACGCTCTGTGATCAGGGCGGGAACAAAACGAAGGATATTGGAGCCGGCGTTGATCATGATCAGGCCGTGGTCCATGGCGTCTTTGATGATCGGTCCCACAGGGCGGTCAAAGACAAGGCCCTGCATAAATCCGATGCCGCGGTGCTCAGTAATGCACTCGAATTCCGCCTTCAGGCTCTCGAGGGTCTGAGTGAGGTAGGGTGCAGTCTCGGTGACGTGGTGGACCAGATCCAGGACCTCGTACTGATCGAGGACCGCATTGATCGCGGCACAGGCAAAGGGGTTGCCGCCGTAGGTAGTGCCGTGGTCGCCGGCCACGAGAGAACTCTGTCCGATTTCCTCTGTCATCATAAATGCGCCGACCGGCACGCCGCAGCCCAGAGCCTTGGCGCAGGTCATAATGTCGGGACGGATGCCATAGCGGTGCCATGCAAACATGGAACCGGTGCGGCCCATGCCGCACTGGATCTCGTCGAAGATCAGAAGGATCTCTTTTTCATCGCAGAGCTTCCTGAGGCCCTTCAGGAATTCTTCGGTCGCAGGCTTGAGGCCGCCTTCACCCTGAACGGGTTCGACGATCACTGCACAGGTCTCGTCATTGACCAGGGCCTTTACGCTGTCCAGGTCGTTGAGCTGCGCAAACTGCACGTCACAGGGCATCTGGCCGAAGGCCTCGCGGTAGTGGGGATTTCCCGTGACGGACAGAGCACCGTAGGTACGGCCGTGGAAGGAGTTCTCCATGGCGATGATCTGGTGGCTTCTTCTGCCGTCCTTGAGAAATGCGTGCTTCATGGCGGACTTGAGGGCGCCCTCGACGGCCTCTGCGCCGCTGTTGGTAAAGAAGACGCGGTCCATGCCGGACGCCTTTTTCATCCTGGCCGCCGCATTGATGGCGGGCTCATTGTAAAAATAGTTGGATGTGTGCAGGATCTTGTCGATCTGTGCCTTGAGGGCGTCATTATAGGCCTGGTTGCCGTATCCCAGCGCAAAAACAGCGATTCCTGACATAAAGTCCAGATATTTTTTGCCGTTTACATCATAGAGATACATTCCCTCGCCGTGGTCCAGGACGACCTGGTAGCGGTTATAGGTGTGGAGCAGGTCTTTCTCCGCCTGCTCGATCATTGCCTGCATTTTATTCTCTGACATGATAAATCCTCGTTTCGTGCAGCTGTTCGGGACACAGGGTCCTAATCAGCTTTTTTTATCGAACTGTTAATATTTTGGCGAACCGGCTTTCATAACCGCTTAAGCAGCCGCTTAAACAGCCGCTTTAATCACCGTTCTGATAGCTGCTGTAATAACCGCCTTAATAGCCGCGCTCTGCGTTGTAATCACCCTTGTAGAATACGGTTCCGACGCCCTTATCGGTAAAGATCTCGAGCAGCAGGCAGTGCGGGATGCGGCCGTCCAGGATATGGACGCGGTGAACGCCGCCGCGTACGGCGTCCGTGCAGTTGGCCAGCTTGGGAAGCATGCCGCCGCCCACGATACCGTCCTTGACAAGTTCCTCAGCCTCGGCGATGTTGATGCGGCTGATCAGGGAATCGGGCTCATCCAGGCTTCTGAGGACGCCTGTGATATCGGTGAGATAGACGAGCTTATCGGCGCAGACAGCGCGCGCGATGGCGCTGGCCGCCTCATCCGCGTTGATATTGTAGGTATTGAAATCATCATCCATGCCGAGCGGTGCTACGATCGGCAGATAGTCGTTCTCGAGCAGGTCAAAGAGAACCTTGGGATCTACATCGGTGACCTCGCCGACAAAGCCGATGTCCTGGCCGTCCGCATATTTCTTTTTCACATGCAGGAGATTTCCGTCCTTGCCGCTGATGCCGACAGCACGGATTCCCAGCTCGGACACCATGGATACAAGCTTTTTGGACACGCTGCCCAGTACCATCTCGGCGATCTCGCAGGTCTCGGCATCCGTGACGCGCAGGCCATTGATGAACTTGGCCTCCTTGCCGCTCTTTTTGACCCAGCTGCTGATGGCTTTTCCGCCGCCGTGTACGATGATGGGCTTGAAGCCGACGAGTTTGAGCAGGGTGACGTCCTGAATGACGCTGCGCTGCAGGTCCTCATCGCTCATGGCGCTGCCGCCGTACTTGACGACGATGATCTTGCGGTTGAATTTCTGAATATAGGGGAGCGCCTCGATCAGCACCTGTGCCTTCTGCTGCGCCTCTGTCTGTTCTTTATTCAGATACGGTTCCATATTCTTATCCTTCCTGATATCTTCCTGATATTCTGATCGTTTTTTCCCGCTTTCTCCGGGCGGGTTCTCTGCTCACAGTCTTTTCCGGTCTATATGTCTTTTCGTTTTTTTCAAAACACGCCCGCGAGGCCTGCGCCTGGCAGCGGTTTTCCTTTTGCGCGCAGATCCTGCGGCTGTAGTCACGGGTCCTGCGCAATAAAGAAAAAATGTCAGCTGCGGTAATCCGCATTGATCTTGACATAATCGTAAGTCAGATCGCATCCCCATGCTGTAGCGGAAGCATCTCCCATGTGGAACTGCGCAAGGATCGTGACTTTTTCCTTCTTCAGAAGCTCTGTGGCCTCCTCCTCGCTGTAATCTGCTGCCGCTCCTTCGGTAAAGATCAGCATTTTCGTATCGCCGTCCACAAAATACAGCTGCAGGTCGCCCGGGTCAAACTCCACACCGGCGTAGCCCAAGGCACAGAGGATACGGCCCCAGTTGGCGTCGCTTCCGTAGACTGCCGCCTTGGTCAGGCTGGAGCAGATGACGGATTTTGCAAGGGTTCTCGCTTTGGCGATCGTATCCATTCCCTGTACATTGACTTCGATAAGCTTTGTTGCTCCCTCGCCGTCGCCGGCCATCTGCATGGCGAGCTCTCTGCAGATGATGTACAGAGCTTCGTAGAGCGCCTCGTAAGCAGGCCCTTCCGCCGCGCTGATCACTGCGTTCTGTGCCTCGCCGTTTGCCAGGACGAGCAGGGTATCATTTGTGGAAGTATCGCCGTCGACTGAGATCATATTGAAGGTCTCGTCCACGATCGCACTCACCGCAGTCTGCAGCACGTCCGCCTCCACGGCAGCGTCAGTTGTCACATAGGCCAGCATGGTGCACATATTGGGATGGATCATGCCGGAGCCCTTGGACATTCCGCCCACCGTCAAGGTTTTTCCGTCGATCTCAAAGGTGCAGGCGCACTCCTTTTTGTGGGTATCGGTTGTCATAATGGCTTTTGCAGCCGCTGTGCCGTGTTCGGTATCCGTTCCCAGATCCTTTGCCAGTGCAGCAACACCTGCCTGAATTCGGTCGATGGGAAGCTGGAAGCCGATGACACCGGTGGATCCGACCAGAACGGAATCGGCAGGGATCTGCAGACTTGCTGCCGCTGCCTCCGCGGTCTGTCTGCAGTAATCCAGTCCCTCCTGCCCTGTGCAGGCATTGGCGATTCCGGAATTGACGACAACAGCATGCATGGGCTTTCCGCTCTTTACAAGGTCTCTGTCCCAGATGACAGGCGCAGCCTTGACCACGTTTCTGGTAAATGTGCCTGCCGCTGTGCACGGAGAAGCGCTGTAGATCATCGCCATATCCGTTCTGCCCTCATATTTGATCCTGGCTGCTGTCGATGCCGCCGAAAATCCTTTTGCGGCTGTGACGCCGCCTTCAATCCTTGTCACTTTTACACTGCCCATACGCTACCTCTTCCTTATATAATTTATTCCTGCAAATAATTAATTCCTGTAAATAATTAATTCCTTTAGATAATTAATGCCTGTAATAATTAATGTCTGAAAATCATTGATTCCCGCAAATAATTTATTTCTGTAAATCATTGATTCCTGTCTTGATGAAAGTATTCCTGCCCTGATGAAAATCAGCCCTGCCTTGTCCGCGTTTTTCCAGCAGCCGCAGAACTCAGTCCTCCTGGTATTCGACAAATTTCGTGATGTTCTCCTCGTTCAGGATGAACTGATAATAATTACAGTCCTGCCGGCAGGTCCAGCCGATCTGCCTCCAGAAGGCATTACCCACATCGTTTTTGGTAAATGCGATCAGAGTCACGCGGTTGATCCTCTCCCTGCGCAGCGCGTTCATACAGTAGCCGACCATCCTGCGCCCGATTCCCTGTCTGCGGAATTTCCTGGCGACACACACATGGTACAGACATCCCTGACGCCCGTCGCTGCCGCACAGGATCGCCCCGACAACTTTTTCGCCGCACACCGCCACAACACTCGTGGTGGGATTTCGCTTCAGAAAGCGGTCTACCTCTTCTTTTGTATCATCTATACTTCGGATCCCGAATCCGTGAATGGTCATCCACAGATGACGCACCTGTTCATAGTCTTCGATGACCATGGCGCGCACACGGATCTGATCCGGCATTTTCTGTTGTGCCATAAACCTCTCATTCTCTGCAATCGGTCAATCTGTCCGATCGATCGATGCGGTCATCTTCTTATTTTTACGCATGTTATTCCATTATAATACAATCTCTCCCACATGCAAGGAAGATAATTCATGCAGCTTTCTCCCACCCGGAAAGAAATGAAGATTCCCGGACTTTTATTATCCTCCAAACCCGGCAAAACCCTCCCGCGGCCGCCGCAGGTGTCCGCGTCGTAAAATAATATACACCCACATTGTATATATGTCCAGTAAATATGCAATTATTTTATTTTTATGCATACTTTATGCAAAAATATTTAATAATATTCACATTTTAGGGCTTGCAATCGGATATTCAATGTTGTATAGTGATAATCGTTGTTGCGGACAAGCGGACAACACATAAACTGAGAGTTCTGCCCCGGACACCCGGCGCTGAAGACAGACGCAAAATTTCGGGACAGTTTTATAGAAAACAGGAGGTTTTTATCATGGGCACAGCAAACGAGAAAGTTATTCTGGCATACAGCGGCGGTCT
>CAMKEX010000039.1 GCA_946411695.1 uncultured Lachnospiraceae bacterium | reverse complement strand
CCGGTCCCCTGGCACTGGCACGAGGAATTGGAACTCTTCCATCTTTTATCCGGCAGCATCGTCTGTATGATCGGAACCAATCAGTTTCGCCTGAAGAGCGGAGAAGCCTACTTTGTGAACGCCGAGGTCCTCCACGGAGCATGGAATGACAGTCCCGCCTCCTGCCGTTTTCATTCCATCGTCTTCCACCCGCGGCTGATCGGGGGCGACACGACCAGTGTTTTCTGGCAGAAATATATCCATCCGCTGCAGCTCAACCAGTCACTTCCCTTTATGGTCTTTCAGCCCGCCGAGGGATGGCAGAGACAAGTCATCCTGCAGATCGAACAGGCCTGGGAGCTGATCTGTCAGCAGGGAGACGGTTATGAGTTTCAGGTCCGTAATTATCTGTCGGATATTTTTTTACAGATCTGGAAACACGGCGATGTAAATGCAGTCTCTTCCATACACAGGAATCTCCGTGAGGAAGAACGCATAAAAAAAATGCTCCTTTTTATGGAGGAGCATATCGCGGACGAGATAACCAACAGCGAAATCGCCTCGGCCGCCTTCATCAGCAATACGGAATGTATGAGATGTTTTAAAAATGTTCTGCACACGACCCCGGGGAAATACCTGCGCCAGCTCCGTCTGAGCAAAGCCAGGCAGCTGCTCCTGTCCACCCCAATGAAGGTTGAAAAAATCGGGGATCTGTGCGGCTTTCGCGAAATGAGCTATTTCGCGAAAATGTTCCGCGCCGAGTACGGCTCTGCCCCTCTCACTTATAGAAAGGAACACGGAACACCGTCACGATAAACGGAACGGCAGGATGCCTGCAATTCCGGATCATTGCCTGCTTCAGGGACTCTCTTCGCAAGGATTAACAGATATGCGATAATTGTAATAGAAAGTTTCGTTATTTAAAAGGCATTATCAACAATAATATGGAAAAATGTAAACGGTAAAAAGATTTCGAGAACATGAGTCACGAGGGACGGTTCCGAAAAACTCATTGCATGCAATGGATTTTTTCAGAACCATCCCCCTCTTTCTCTTCAGCTCCATTTTTTATTTACTTTTCTTTGCCTTTTTTCATCCCGCAATTATTACGAAAAAAACACACATTTTTCCTATATTAATGATACAATGTACTTGTTCCACCCCCCAACACTGTCAAATATCAAATAATTCGGAGGTTTAGTTTATGAAAAAGAGACTCGTCACATATCTGCTGGTTTCCGCTCTGGCAGCTGCTGTCTTCGCAGGCTGCAGCAAAAAGGATGCAGGCGATGCCGCTGATGCTGCCGCAACCGGTGCCGCTGCAGTAGAGGAAGCTGCAGAAGCTGCCACTGCTTCTCTCGAGGATGTTGCTGCCGCTGCAGAAGCTGCTGATGCGGAAGAAGCCGGCAATATCGCAGACACCACCGTCGCTGCAGAAGTTGCTGACGCAGAAGTCGATGCTGCTGCCGACGATGCATCTGTTACAGAGTTTGTCGATGAAGAAGAAGTCAAGGAAGATGCAGACAAGAAGGATGCTGAAGAAGCTGAGGTCCTTGTCGTTGACCCCGGAACCACCTACACCGTTCGTTTCGGCGGAAATATCTATTCTTCTCCCGAAGAGATCGCATCCAACGTTATGTACTATGCAAATCCCGGCGACTACCTGACCATCGTCGAGCGTCTTGAAGACTACTGGTACAAAGTTTCCTATTATCTCGCAGGCGAAGGCATTGAGCACATCGGTTATATCCAGATCCAGTAATAGAAATTACTGACAGTTTTGCCGCTTTCGGCAAGGGATGGATATACATATTCTGTATACGGGGAACCGATTTCTTTATAATATAGGGATCCGGAACGATTTTCCGGAACGTATATTTATGAAGCAAATGCAAAGCGTTTAAAGGAAAATAAAAGAAGGCTGACCGCTGCCGGAAAGGGCAGAGGGTCAGCCTTCTTTTTTGACTGTGTGCAGAGCGGCTATGCTCCTGTCAGCTGTTTGAAAATTGACAATGCGCAAATTCAATATGCAAAAACGACTGTGCGCAAAGCTCAGCAGCGCGCGCTGCTGCAGGTAAAATAGAGGATCTGGTACTTCCGGCCCGCTTCTCGCAGAAAACGCATTGCGCCCTCCATCTTTTCATCATCAAGATTGGTGAAGGGATCATCCAGGATCAGCGGCGGCCTCTCTCTTTTGTCCGCCGGATACATTGCGTCCGCCAGCGCCATGCGCAGACAGATTCCGGCCAGGTCCTGCCAGCCGGTACTGAGCCGGGCGGTGTCTCTCTGTTTTCCTCTCTCTTCTACCGTCACTCTGGCGTCTGCGTCCACATGGACGACGGCCGCCGAATATCCGGTGATCATCTCCCAGTGGGTACTGAAACTTCTCCGGATCGGATCCGCGTAGCGCGCGATCAGCGATTCTCTTGCTTTCTGCAGGAGAGCAGAAGCTGTTGTGATATGCCGGTAGTCTTCCTCATCTGTCCTCTGCTGTTCACGCAGTTCTCTGACTTCCTCCGCCATCGCTTCTCTTTCCTCCTGTTCGGCCAGGAGGTCTTCCATCCTGTTCCGCAGATCTGCAAGCTGTGCCCGGCAGTCAAGAAGTTCTTCCTGAATCTGCTCTCTGCGGTCACGGAGTTCTCTCGTCCCCGGCCGTTTCATCTGCTCTGCCGGCGGCTGTATTTTTTCTGCAGCTATTTCCGGCCGGCCGGACTCTTTTTCGAAGAGACGCAGTTCTTCCTCCGCCTCTCTGAGCAGGGCCGCGGCATCTTCGCAGTCATCGGCCGCATCCCGGATGGCGGCAATCTGTGCAGAAAGGTCCTCGCCGGGAGCAAACCCAAGTTCTCTCAAAAAATGCAGGGCAGGCCTTCTCGCTTCCGCCCAGGCTGCATGCATCTCTTCAAGCTTCCCTTCCTTCTCTTCCAGACGCAGATACTCTGCATAAGCGCGGGAAAGATGATCATCCGGGAGCCCTCCCTCCGGCCATGCAGGCTCAGGTTTTCCGCCCGTCAGGCTGCTCTTGCCTGAGCCGGCAGCAATCATTCCTGCACCCGCCGCTGCCAGAAGGATGGCTGCGGTCACGATGAGAGCCGGGATCCCCTTTTCAAAATCCGAACAGACAGCAATTACAGCCATCACCGCGCCTGCCAGAACCAGCAGGATCCCTGCCGGAACAAAAGCACGCTTCCTGTCAGCCGTCCGGACTCCCTTGTTCTGAAAGGATCCGGTCTCACGCGGATTTCCGCCCGCATCTTCCGGTATTCTTCCCTTCTGTGCCGCGTCGGAAAAGCCTTCCTCCAGACAGGTCAGTCTTTCCTGCTCTTCTTCCGTGAGCATCCGCGCCTGCATCCGCTCCTCCAGCCGCTCTGCTTTGCGGCAGTTCCGCAGGTGTTCATCTGCCTCGGCGCGTGACGGTATGCGCCGCGGAAAAAAGGCCGCCGCCTTTTCAAAGTCCGCGCGCCGTCTTTCTTTCGTGTCTGTCAGGCGGGCAAGAATCTGCTGATTTGCCAGAAGATCCCGGTTTGCCCGCTCCCTCCGCAAAGCCTCCTCCTCTTTCTGCTCCGCGGCGGCAATTGCCTCCGTGAGCTGCTTTTTTTCTGTCTCAAGAGCTTTCTCTTTTTCCTGCAGCCCGGTCTGATCGCGGCCGCACAGGGCAATGCGCTCCTGCAGATCCTCTGAAGACGCGAGTTTCTGCTGCAGCTGTCCGATCTGCGCCGACAGGCGGCAGAGCCTTCCGGTCGCCCGCTTAGGCGTCAGGCGGTTGGCTGCTTCTCTGAGCCTCTTCCTGGCATTCTCATAGTTCTCCATGTCGCCGGCATATTCCGCCAGGTCCGTGACCAGCGAATTGATGTCGTCTGTCACGTGTGTGAGGCAGTCCTGCTGTGCCGTAAAAACGGTCCGCAGAAAGGAATCACTGTCAAGAGCAAACATCTCCTTTCCGATATTTTCCGTGTAATCAAAACTGGGAAGGTTTGTGTCAAAATCCCGCAGTTCAAATTCGTCCTGCGCCTCACGCTCTCCGAAAATCCGGGACATCTCATAGGTCCTGCCGCCCGCTTCAAAGACGATCTGCCCTCCGAAAACACCGCCCTGCCAGGGTCTGTAGAAGGTGCGGGCATTCTGTTCAGGCAGCCTGTCTCCACGGGAGACCGCCTGTCTTTTTCTGCCTTTTGCGGGCAGCCCGTAAAACATCGCAAGAAGAAAGGCTGCGAAAGTACTCTTTCCCCAGCCATTCTCTCTGCAGATCACATTGATCCCATCCGAAAATACATAATCATAATCATGCAGACGTCCGAAGTTTTCCACATGACAGGAAATCAGTTTCATGATCAGTTCCTATACTTACTTTATTCAATCCCCACCAGGTATTCCGTCACCCTGATATTCTCGCGGTCAATCCCGCGAATATCTGAAGGTTCCTTTCCCGGGCTGATCTGCCGGAGCAGATATCCGTAAATCCGCTGCATGCCTGTCGGAACCGGTTTTATTTCTCCCAGCTGATCCCATGCGCACAGGAAGGGATGGAGTTTTGCCAGATACAGTTGATGCCGTGTGCAGCCGCGCTGTATATAAGCCTGCATCTGGGCAGTGCTCGCCGGCATCCAGCCCCGGGAGAGCATGGACCGGCACCATCTGTCATGCTCCTGCATGGACAGGATCTCAAGACGCCTGTCCGCAGTCTGCTCTCTGAGGCGTTCCTGATCCGCCGCTTTCCCGCGCTTCGATCCCTCTTTCCCGGAATCTCCTTCATCCTCCGCCCGCAGCCACTTTCCGAACTGGTCTGCAAGCTTTTTCTGAGAGACCCCGGCCGGATAGCTGTGCCAGTCCGGGAAAGAGATCCCCGCAGAAAACAGACGATAGTTCAATGCCAGCGCATTGATTCCTGAGCTGTCCCTGTTGTACTGGCGCGAAAAATAGTCGTGCAGGGCAAGGCGGAGATTCTCTCCGCATTCAGCCCCTTCTTCGCCGCGGATTCCGTAATATGTCAGATGTGCCGCTCTTGTGCGCCGCTCAAGACGGCCCTTGATCAGCTCCCCATAGGAAAACAGCTGCTTATCGGTTCCGAAGCAGTGAATGTCATAATTATTGAACCAGTCAAAACCCGCTTCCTCAGCCCCGACGGAGAGGGTGCGGAACTGTTCCGCGCGGTCCTCTCTGCCGCAGTAGGCGGCAATGAAGGGAAGCCTGAAAAAGGAGGGATCGGTCTTTAGGTACCATTCACGCAGGAACATGGACAGGGTCAGGTTTCTGTCCTCGTCCGCTGCGTAGACAACGATGTAGTCTGCCGCCTGCAGGGTCATGGACAGGTCCTTCTCCTCCGGGGTCCATTCCTGTTTCGGACGGACAGAAAGCAGTTCCTGCAGGCGCCTGGACTCGGGGCGCATTTTGATAAAGACGGGCTTTGCCGCCGCAACTCCCGCCACAGAATTTTCCAGTCCGGGACAATCCGTCAGAAACCTCTCCTGCAGTTCATCCGCATTCTCTCCGATCACGGTAAGGGAGAAAGGGATCTCGCTGATCTGGGCCGCCGCAATTGCATCCTTGCACAGACGGACAATTCCGGGATGATCACCGAAAATGATCGTGTCCATACGGGAGGATGCCCCCTTGAGACAGGGGATGAAAAGAGGCATACGGTCGAGGAGCCAGGCCGAAGCCATCCGGTCCGGGTCACACAGGTACAGCGGAATATAAAAATCTCCCATCTGCGTACAGGCGCTGTCCAGGACAGGACCGCACGATTCACCGTGTCCGCACACATAGAGACGGAGACGGTCGGAGAGCAGGTAAAACAGACTGTCAGCGCGGCTCTCCCCGCTGTCTGCAGCATCTTCCCCGGACTCGGATCCGTCCGCCGGCAGGGCCCCTGTCCAGACCTGCAGTTTTGCCGCCATCCGAAGGACTGCCAGGGCGTCCCTCATATTTTTCTGTTCGTCGTCTCCCATTGCCATCAGAAGGATCTCAGGGAGTTCCTGCAGCTCTCCGGATGCCGCATACTGCGTCACTGTTTCCCGGAGCATCTGCGTCATGCTCTTGTCCGAACAGACCTGTATAGTATAGATTCCCGCGGGAAGTGTTTTCGCAAAAAACAGATTCCGCTCACTGTCCGAATTGAGGAAGCAGAGTTTCCCCGCCTTTTCGGTATCCGCCGCGGAAGTGCCCTCCGGACAGGAAAGCTGTTCATCCCCGCCCTCTTCTACAAAGAGGTCTGCTGCAGCGCCGGAAAGGCTGCCGCCGGACTGAAATGGATCTGCCCGGTCAGGACGGGACAACTGTCCCTTCGTCCCGGAGATCCCCCACCGCAGCCTGTTCAGAAGCGCCGCGGCTTCCCTGTGCCCGCTGCGGGCGGCTGTTTCCAGCCAGAATGCCGGATCCGCCATGGGGCCTGCCAGCAGATCGTTCTCCTCCAGGACTGCCGGAACATGTCCGCCGCGTCCGTCTCCGCTCTCCTCCAGGATCCTTCCCAGCATGTACTGACACTGCGCATCACCTTCAGACAGATTGTCGGGGCAGGCGCCTTCCAGATAGCAGCGGACAGCCTCATTCAGGTCCTTTTCGACACCGGGCAGAGAATCTCCCGTGTAGCAGGCATTTCCCAGCATCCGCAGACAGGCGCGGTCTTTTCCGGCAGCGCCTTTTCTGAGGATTTCCACCGCCTTTTCTCCCCTTCCGGACTGGGCAAGGAGCATTGCCAGCGGGTGAAAGGCAGGGACAAACCCGTACCTGGCACTTTCCTCCAGATAGCCGGCTGCACTCTCCTCATCCGCGGTACAGCCGTCCCCGTGAAGGACCATTGCACCGATGTAATATTGCAGGCGGGCGTACAGGTCCCTGTCTTCAGGGTCAGCATCAGCTGCGCCGACACTGCCTTCCAGCATCCGGACCGCTTTGCGATAACCTTCAAGTGCCTCCTTGCGAAGGCCGTCTGTGTACAGGATCTCTCCGGTCCTGGCCAGCTCGTGCGGCCGTGTATAATCTTTTGCAGCGAGGTCTCTGTCCATCAAATGCCAGCAGGCAAGGATGGATTCATATTTTTCTTCCGAAAAATCATTCATGGATGCCGCGAGCAGCAGAACTGTCAGAACGCGCTGCGGTGCCGCCAGGCTCATCGACTGGAGCTGGAGGGCCCTGTCGCCGTCCCGGACGAAAAGCGGGTTGTTCTTGCCAAGTTCATCCAGCAGCTCTTTCCATACATCCGGGCTCAGGGCCGGTTCCCCGCCGGGACACAGGAATACTCTGCATTTTTCAGCCATTTCCTGAACGAACTGAACGGGGTTCTCCTCAAAGAGTTTTTCGACCCGGAGGCGGATCCTTCCGCCGTTTTCCTGTCCGTGCAAAAACCAGGAATAATAGGAGGCGGAGGAGAGCCCGCGCAGATATTCTCCGATCTGTGCAGGAAAAACTCTTTCCACCTTCTCTTCACGGGCAAATGTAAACCGCCCTTCCGCAGAACGCAGTATTTTCTGATCTTCGATCTTCTCGAAGATCATGTTGACTGTGAAAGGAGATATTCTGCTTCTCGTTGTTTTTTTCATCGCTGCCATCTTCCTGTCCTCACCTTCGGATCACTCAGTGCCGTTTAAGATCCGGTCTCCCTTTTCCCGCAGGTCTCCGGGTTTGTAAAGGTCACTGATATATACATGCGCACCGGTCCTGTCCTTGTCTTCAAGCATGAGTGTATCCGTCATCGGGTTATAGCCCAGTACATTATGGATCCTGCATGACAGAGTGCGGGTATCCCGGTCAATCCGGAAAAAAGTATTGTGAAACAGCACGATCATCTCGCCGCTTTTCTCTGTCAGGAACAGCCATTCGGCGTCTTCCCCGATGTCGGAGATTCTGTCTTCGGAATCGACCGGGATTCTGTCGTCTTCATCGCACAGCCACAGTCCGCCCTCCGCCGTTTCCATCCAGAAAAGCTTGTTCCCCAGCCAGTTGATCCCCCTGACCGCATTTCCCGTGCCCTCTATGGTTTTTGTCTGATTCCCTTCTTTGTCCGTGATCGAGATCGTGTTTCCCCCGCTGATCACTGCCAGATACTTTCCGTTTTCGCTCCGGACGCCCTCCGTATTGTCAAAAAAGAGCCTGGTCAGAACTTCCCCCTTCACAAGTTCCTCGGTATTTTCCTCTGCGCTGACATCCGCTCCGGTCACCGCGTCAAAAACAGCCGACTTCCCGTTTCCATCCAAAACAACAAACCGGGCTTCCTCCGCCTCGCAGATCTTCTCTCCCATAAAGAGATCGGCTGCCTCCCCGTCGATCCTGATCTCTCTCAGTCCGTCATCACAGACGTCGCTGCGGAAAGCGAGGATACGGTTCCGGGTATGAGTCCTCCCATCGCTGCGGTATTCGGCAAGGAGAAGGTCTCCGGTCTTTTCGAAGTTCACCGGGTCGCGCGGTATTTCAACGATCCCCGGCCTGATCTGCCCATCTCCATAGCCAAAAGCCGCGATCGAACCATCCTGAAGAGCCGCCATCAGGGCATCTTCCCCGTCGGGTGTCTTCCCGCTGTATACGCTTCTGATAAAGCCGGGGAACTCCGCCGTATACAGTTTCTCTCCGCTGTCCCGGTCAAAAATTTCCGCCATAGTACCCGCGGTGAGGATCACATATTCCCCTTCCCCGCCGGGAATCCTCTCATTGAGGGTCAGCCGGGGTTCAATATTGCGGGCACAGCCGGATTGCTGCGTCCACTGCAGTTTTCCGTCCCTGCAGTCCGCTTCCACCAGAGCCAGCCTGCCGTCTTCCGAAGAAGAGCCGCTCCAGCTCTTTTCATCCCGGCGGAATCTGTGCTGCTCCGGTCCCTCGTAGACAACCGCCAGCACCAGGTTGTCTCCGCAGATGCAGAATTCCGGGATCTCCTGTCCCCGCACCGGCACTGTTGTCTTTCCGGTCTGCAGATCCAGGGCACAGATCAGCTCCTCTTCTCCGGTTTCCTCCCCGCGGACAGTTCCGTGCAGGAAGAGATACCTCCCGTCGGAGGACAGCTTTGCATCCTTCTGACAGTCGAGGCTGTCGAAGGTCAGGATCTCTTCTCCGGCTTCTTCTGCTTTTCCGTTTATTTCGGCTTCTTCGTCTTTTTCCTCTTTTTTATTGTCCTGCCCATGGCCGGTGGTTTTTTCGTCAGTGCTGCCGGCCTTTTTCGCGTCATCGTGGTCCGACGGCAGTGCGATTTCCTGCTCCGGTGAACATTTGTCCAGGCATGTGCCGTCTTCTCCCAGAACAAGCAGGTCCGCGCCCTTTTCCCCATAGGCCCAGAACGCCGTACCTGCCGCAGTAGTGTCAACGGGCATAAACGAGGTATAAGCGGATGAAAGAGGAACGGTTTTCAGATCGGTCTTTCCGCCCTTCTTCAGGTCGATCCTGACCACCTCACTGCCTTTTGCCCAGATCAGTGCCTGATCCGTAAACAGAATGCTGTCAGGAACATCGCTTTCTGTTTCTGCAGCCACCGGATTGCTTACCGTTTCTGCCGGCACCGGGTCTGCGGCTTTGATCTCTCCCTGAGGCAGATCCTCTGCTCCCGTCTCCGCGGAATCATAGAAGAGCGCCCCGGTATCAGTATTCCATATTTTCAGTGAAGTTTTTCCCCTGTTCACTGCCAGGGCTGCCAGGAATGCTCCTGCGTCTGTTTCCGCATATTTCCATGTGCTGATCTCTCCGTCAACCGCAAACTCTCCCGTCTGCGTAAGGACATTGTTTCCGGCCATCCGGTATGCGCCCGTCGCTTCCTGCAGGGCCAGGATCGCCTCGGGGGCCGACGGCCGCCTCTCCTTCTCGTCCGCCACTCCCTCCATGGCATAGCGGATAGCGTCAAACCGTTCACCGCGGGCCAGCGCCCCGGAAGACAGTTCCGCCAGCAGCCTCGATTCCTCCTTCTGTTCTGCGCGGAGCATCTGCCTGGTCCGATATCCGGAGACACCGTTAAAGACCGCAACACTGGAGAGCAGGAGAACAGCTGCAGCCGAGATCGATGCGATCACAGCAGTATTCTTTTTCTCCCTGCGTCTTGTGCGGTTTACCAGCTCGTCATAAGTACAGCCGATCAGCGTCGAGATCAGCCTGGGGAGTTCCTCCCTGACAGCCTGCCGGGTATCGCCCCTGAAATCACAGGCGACCGGTTCACGGGGAGCCCCCGCCGAATGTCTGAAGAGTTCCTCATACACTGTCTCGGGGTCTCCGGCAGACAAAACAGGCAGAATTTTGTCTGACTTGTGGTGGAGCAGGAAATAATTGATCTCCTCCGGCACCCAGCGGGACTGAGCTGCGTCCGGCGAGCAGATCACGATCAGATATTCGCTGTCATCGAGTTCTCTCTGCAGCTCCTCCGTCAGGTCCGTGTTCGTACCCAGATCCGTCTTGTCCCGGAATATCCTGCCCAGATGTCTCTTTCTGCCCGCGGCACGTATCCCCCGCGGGATCCGGAACTGTTCCAGATTTTTCTGCACCACTCTCGCCACTTCCGAGTCATGCGGCACATGCCTGTAGGAAATAAAAGCCTTATTTTTGTACATACTCACCTCTGATGCCTGAACGCTTTTGCGTGCCGGCCGCTGAAGCGTTTTCGCGCGGGCGAAAACGGTGAAGGATCACTTCTCTCTCCAGCCATAGCGCCCCGGCGCTGCGGCTGCATTTGCTGCCTGAGTGTATAAAGAGGTTTCCCCTTCAAATTAAAATCGGCATTTTTATTATTAAGGTTTACAAACTTAAGATTAACACATTTTTAATCTTTCCACCATAAGAAAAGGAATTCAGGACCTGCTTTCACCTGCCTGCCGAACGGCCCGCGCCTTAGCGGCAGCGGCCTTACTGTCGCAGGACTTGTTAAGCCGCCGCTCTTTTTGTTAAAGGAAATCGCTTTTCTGTTAACAAAAGGACGGTTATACTTTCATCAGAATAAAACAGCGGGCACCGCCCCGCACCCGGCATTCTTTTCCCGCCTGTTCCTGTCCCCTTTCAGGTTCAGACTGATCTGCAGTTATCGTCCAAAAGCAAAAGGAGGTTCATTATGTACGATCCTCGCCCCTTCGAATGCGACACTATTTATCTCCCCTCCGAACTGACTGTTCTCACGGAAGACATTTCCGAGAGCATTCATGATCTCTGGGGCCGGAAACGTCTGGATGAAGGATGGGTATGGGGCTCGGAACGGAGTGATCTGCACCACACAAACCCCAGGCTGGTCCCCTACAGTGAACTGTCCGAAATGGAAAAGGACGACGACAGAAACCTGGTCCTGCAGACCATCCGTCTGATCCTGAGCAAAGGCTATAAAATCGAAAAAAACGCTGTATAGCAGCTGCGGCTCGCTTAAGAGTCTGACACTGTACCGAAGAGGGATATCAATGTCTGCCGCAACTAATCTTACCCGCCTGCCTGAAAAGACAGACGCATACGGAATCACACTGACCTGTGACGGAAAGACTATTCTGACGGTTCTGCATACCGTGAGCTGACATTGATATCCCTCTTCGGTATAAATCCCCCGGACCCGCCTGCATCTGCCGGCGCGTAAAGCAAAAAGGAGATTTACATGTATGATCCTCGTCCGGTAGATACCGGAACGGTTTTTCTCACCCCGGAATTGACAGTCCTCACCGAGACCATCTCTGAAAACATTCATGATGTATGGGGACGCCGGCGTATAGACCAAGGATGGAGATGGGGTCCTTCCCGCGATGACAAAAAAAAGACTTCCCCCTGTCTGATCGCCTACGAAGAACTGCCCGAAATTGAAAAAGACTACGACCGGTCCATGGTTCTGGAAACCATCAAAATGATCATTGCCCTCGGCTATCGTATTGAAAAGGATTCCGCCTGATCCGGACAAGACCGGGATGAGGCCTCATATTCCTTATGAGATGAACAGAACGTTATGAAAATCGATATAAAATCCCCCGAAGGCTGTCCGAAAATGCCTTCGGGGGATCTTTCTGTGTATATGTGCGCATTGCAGCATTGTATTGCTAAGAAGTCCTTCTGCATTTATGATTATTCTGTCACCTGACCACAGGCTTTGCGAAAAAAAGGAGGTCCTTATTGAAAACCATTCTCCTGTGCATCTGTCTGATCGTAATCTCTGCTGCCGGATGCGGCAGAACACCGGTACAGAATGATGCGGAAATATCCAGACACCTCTCCACCGTCAAGGACGCGGCGGCCGATTCCGCAGCAATGTCTTCCGCAGGGCCCGGGCAGCAGACGGGCGGTAAAGCTCCTGCCGCCGCGAACTCTTCCGCTGAAGCCTCTGCTGCCGAAACCTCCGCAGCGGCCAAAACTTCCGGGGAGACCGCTGCCGCAGAAAGCGCAAATACTTCATCCGGAGAAAAGGCGCAGACTCCCGCTCCCCGCAAGCTGAAATATATCGACGCCTGGGACGAGTGGCACACCATGGATGTCGATCCTGCAGTGAGAGAAACCGCCTATGACGCAAAACTCTTCACTTATGCAGAGGATGATCCGCAGCAGATCACCTACCTGGGGGATCTGGAATGTCTGCAGGGAATTGACGTCTCCGAACACCAGGGAAGTATCGACTGGCAGGCGGCGGCTGACGCGGGCTTTCGTTTTGCCTTCATCCGGGTGGGTTACCGGGGGTATGGAGAAGCCGGCACTCTTGTCCGGGACGCCATGGCCGTACAGAATCTGCAGGCAGCCAAAGCTGCAGGCATGTACGTGGGCACTTACTTCTTCTCCCAGGCCCTGAATGAGAAAGAAGCCGCCGAGGAAGCCGAACTCGCTCTCAGCGTCATCCGGGAATCCGGCATAGAGCCGGACCTTCCCCTCATGTATGACCCGGAAACCATCAGGGACGAGTGGGGCCGCGCCAACGGGATCAGCCGGGAGCAGGTCGCACTCAACACGGCTGCCTTTTGCGAAGCTGTCGAGTCTTCCTCCTTATGCGGGGCGGATATTTATTCCAATCTTCCCTGGGAACACAACTATTTTGACGCAGATACCATGAACGCCCACAGCATCTGGTACGCGGATTACGAGCCTCTTCCTCAGACGCCCTATCACTTCACCTGGTGGCAGTACACCAATGAGGGGACTGTCCCCGGAATAGAAGGTTTTGTGGACCTCAACCTGTGGCTCCGGGAGAAGTGATCAGACGCAGGCCTCCCGTCACACAGGTTCCTCCCCGTCCATGGCCCTGAATCCGCAGCGGATTACCTCCGTTCTGTCCTGCGGAGGAATCGAGGGATCCGCCATGACCAGCCGGACGAACTCACCGCGCAGGGATTCGTCATACAGATAATCCTCAACATTGACACGGAGCCTTGTCGCGTCGCGAAGGCGGGCGAAGAAGTACTCCGATTCCAGGCTCGTGCGGAGATAACCGAGATCCTTTTCGCAGTCCACCTCCAGATCTCCGCACAGAGTCACGTCCGCCATGTCTTTAGAGCTGCACCCCGCTGCCCGCAGGGCATCCTCAGCGATGTCCTTCATCTGCGCCGTCGTCCTGCAGCCCGTCACATCCGCCCTTACAGAGTACAGAATGCGCTGTGCAAAAGGGACGAATCGATGTGTCATCCTTCCTCTCTCTTCATCTATCTCCAGTATGGCAAATCCGTGGGGACCGCTCTCGTCAAATCCGCGTCCCTCCAGGCATCCCGGATAACAGTATATTCCCCGGCTGTCCAGCGGCGCCTTTTTGCAGGCGTGGATATGCCCGAGCGCAAGATAATCGATGTTTTTCCCCCGCAGCGCGGGAATGCTGATGACCCCGGCATAACCGCCGCCCTTGTCATCTTTTGCTCCTTTTGCGGAAAAAGTCTGCTCAAGAGAGCGCCCGGAAACGGTTCCGGACGGCAGCCCCTCTGCAGAAGCCGGACGGCCTCCCGTCTCCTGCCCGTGAAGCATGACAATATTGAAGCAGGCGGGATCTGTCCGCAGCGAGGCCGGAGCCCCTGCGCTGTTTTCCCGGGTCAGCTCCATGCCTGTAATGGCGATCCTTCCCCTCTTCCCCTCGCGATAGGTCTTCCAGCGGTTTCCGAACAGAAAGAGATTGGACGGCGCTGTGCCGCTGCCGGTCCCCTTCATTCCGAGGCAGTCGCCGGTATCATGATTTCCCCGAAGATAATAGAAGCGGATATCCGGATGGGCTTTGATCACGGACAGAACCGTGTTTTTTGCCAGTGCGGAGACCGTGTCCCGGTCAAAGAGATCCCCCGCGATCAGAACCGCCTCCACGCCGTTTCGGGAGGCATATCCTGCAAGGCGCTCGAAATTGCGCAGGAGTTCATCCCGCCGGCGTTTCGCGCGGTCCCTGTCCAGATGCGTATGTAATTTTGAATCCAGATGCAGATCTGCACAGTGAATCAGCTTCATAATTTTCTTCCCGATAATCAGATTTACTTTACGCCCTCTTCCCGGTCAGTTTTTGATACTCAAGGTCAATCTGCACCACCTGGTCCTCTCTGGGAATCTCCTTGAAAAACCTGACGACAAAGGGGATGCAGACCGCCGTTGTCAGCAGATCCGACCACATCTGGGCGCTCTGAATTCCCAAAAGCCCCATGAAGCGGGGGAGAATGAGCAGGAGCGGAACATAGAAGAGGCCGCTCCGCAGCGTGGCCAGAAAAGAGGCTTCCCGGCTTCTGCCGACACTCTGGAACATCATGTTGGCAGTAACGCTGAAGGCCTGGAAAAAGACGGCGATGCACTGAAAGCGCAGCGCGACAGCGCCGATCTCCACAACTCTGGGATCATCGCGGAAGATATGGACAACCGGAGCGGGCGCGATCATCCCCAGAATGCCCAGAGTCCCCAGTATGACCGCTCCCAGCCGGAAGGTGAAAAAAAATGCCTGCCGCAGGCGGCCGTATTTTTTTGCCCCGTAGTTAAAGGCGGAGACCGGCTGGAAGCCCTGTCCGATTCCGATCATGGCGGAGCCGATGAACATGGAAATGCGGCCTACGATCGACATGGCGGCAATGGCCGCATCGCCGTAGGGCATGGCACAGTTGTTGAGTGTCATGGTCGAGATACTGTTGAGCATCTGGCGGATCAGGCTGGGAAAACCGACCCTCAGGATCCTAAAGAGTTCTCCTATATCTCTCGTATAGCTGTGGATGGAAATCCGCGTGATGGTCCTGCCGGACAGGAACATATAGAGCAGAATCCCGAAGCTGATATACTGTGAGATGGCGGTCGACAGGCCAGCTCCGTCGATTCCCAGCCCCAGACCGAACATCAGGATCGGATCGCCGATCATATTCAGCACGCCTCCGGTAACCAGCCCCGCCATGGCAAGAATGGCCTTCCCTTCGTAGCGCATGACATTATTGAGGACGCAGCTGCACATCAGCGCAGGCCCCGAGATCAGAATATAAGTCGCATAGTTGCTGGAATAGGGAAGGATCGTGTCGGTACTTCCCAGCAGCCGCATCAGAGGCCCCAGGAAAAAAAGGCAGAAAACCGACAGCACAAGGCTGAATCCCGCAGCAGTAAAGAAGGACGTGGACAGCAGGCGGTCTGCCGTCTTCCTGTCCGCCCTTCCCAGGTGCACGCTGATCAGGCTCCCCGCCCCGTGCCCCAGCATAAAACCGAAGGCCTGGATAATGGACTGCACCCCGAGCACGATTCCGATCGCGGCGCTGGCACTGGTACCGAGTTTGCCGACAAAAAAGGCGTCCACCAGATTGTAGATCATAGTGACCATCATACTGATGACCGTTGGAACTGCCAGAGCCGGAATCAGCTTTCCGACCGGTGTCAGAACCAGCTTTTCATATTGGAGACGTTCTTTCTCTTTCATTTTTTACCTTCATACCCCCTCGGACCCGGGGCAGGAAGCCTTCTCAGCTCGTAGAGGTCTGTTCTGCGGTGGGCCAGGAGCGGCAGCTCTCTGCGCACCTTATCCACATAGTCAAGATCGATTTCAATGATACATATTCCCTCTTTTTCGTCCATCTGCGTGAGGATTGTCCCCCAGGGATCCACCGCAATGGAGTGGCCCCAGGAAATATAGCTGCTGTCCGGATCCCGGGCGGGCGCGGTGCCGATCACATAGCACTGGCTCTCAACAGCGCGCTGGCGGAACATGAGCTCCCAATGGGCGGGCCCTGTAGTCATGTTGAAGGCGGCAGGGACCAGAATGACCTTTGCGCCGTCCAGCGCCATGAGACGGGCAGTCTCCGGGAAGCGGAAGTCATAGCAGATACACAGGCCGATCTTTCCGAACTCCGTATCAAAACAGCCGATCCACTCTCCCGGAGAAAGCGTATCCGACTCTTTAAAGCACTGGCCGCCCTCGACGCTGATATCAAACAGATGGGCCTTTCTGTGCTTGCCGATCTGCTTTCCTTCCCTGTCGAAAACATAGGCCGTATTGTAGACCCGGTCCTTTTCCGAGGGAGATTCTGCCTTCTCGGATTTTGCCTTCACGGATTCTGCCTTCACAGCCTCCGGCATACTGCCGGCAGACAGGTAGATTCCGTATTTTTTTGCAAGGGAGGAGAGCGCCTGCCAGGACGGTCCTCCCTCAGCTTCCGCGTAGAGGGGGAAATTTCCCGTCTCGTAGGGACAGGCAAACATTTCGGGAAGGGTGACAAGGTCAGCTCCCTGTGTTTTCCCCGACGCCAGGATCTCCTCCAGCTGCCGGATATTTTTTTCCTTTTCCGCAAAAACCTTTGTCTGCAGAATGGCGATTTTCATTTTCATTGTTCTCCTCCTGAAAATCAGTCTGCCGAAATCATCTGCGGTATCTCTGCTCACGCGCGATCCGCTCCCCCAGTCTGGCCGCTACCCAGTCATGAAATCCGGTGGAGATATAGACACAGCCCAGAATCATGAAGATCTGAGGAAGGATAAAAAAGCCCATCAGCGCAATGAGAATATTCAAAATCCGGGAACCGGGGCCGTAGGCCCGCAGCAAAAGCAGGATGGCTATAAAGCCGAAACACAGGAGGTACATATAGGCGCAGAGCGTTGCGATCTGCCCGATCACGCGTATGATCTCCTGCCTGCCTGACAGCTCCGGCATGGCCATGGTCGACCCGTAGAGTATGAAGACCAGGAGGGCGATGATTCCGGTCCAGCGAGGGGGATAATAGGATGTGATCGGCGCGGGTTTCTGAATCTGGAAGCGCAGGCGGCGCAGGATCAGGAGGCTGAGCTGGCAGACAATAAATCCCTGCACCACGCCCATGAAAATCATGGAGACGATGAAGATCCGCAAAAGCGTATCTGTCTGCAGAAGCAGTTCGATCGACTGCATCTGCTGCGCTGTCATTTTGACACCGGCTTTTTCAATCGCCTGGCGCATCATATCCTGCATCATCTTCATGTCCTCCTGGAGATTGATGCCGAACAGTGAAGCCAGAACGATGCTGCTCAGAAGATTTGAGACGGCACTCAGTCCCATGACCAGCAGCATGGTCTTGTTGGAATCCCGCTTTGCGTGCAGACAGCTTCCGTACACTGCTCCGATGAAGGACTGGGTGATCGCGTAAAAGGCGGAAGTAAAAATTCCGCAGACAATGGAGATCAGCACCGTGCACACGAATACAGGCAGACTGTCCTTCCAGCCGTATCTTGCCGAAAATGCCACCATCGGAATCGGGAACAGGAAGATAAAGGTTTCTTCCAGCATTCCTCCCGTCTGACGGTTGAGCAGGAGCAGCACGCCGAAAATGGCGACCAGCAGGGCTCCGAATGTCAGTTTCTGTGTATTTTCATTCATGCCTTTCTTCTTTCTCTTTTGACCGGGTCCTCTTTCTCATATCCTTGTTCTCATCTGACCAGGTCTTCTTTCTCAGATCAACGGCGGTCCGGGACGTCTCCCAGCGGGTCCAGAATCACGCGCCAGGCCTCCTGCAGCCGTTCCATATTCCAGGCGGCATTGGCCGGACTTGTGGAGGGCAGGATCACTGCCTCTGCACAGTCACCGTATATCTCCCGCAGAGGTTTCTCCTGATATTTGCGATAGAGTTTTCCTGCTGTCCCGCCGTTGACGTAAACCTGCCGGATCCGTGCTCCGTCCAGAATCTGCCGCAGATCATTGGGCACCGCATTGCGGATGCTTGCGTCCGAAGATCCGTAAATTTCACAGGAAGCGATCACATCCCACACAGCGATCCCGTGTGCCAGCAGAAATGCCCTTCGCTCCGCAATCGTCTCCGGAAAAGGCGCTTCGAGCAGCAGGCTCAGCAGCTTCCAGAAGCGGTTCTGCGGATGCCCGTAAAAAAAGGCCGTCTCCCTGGACTTTACAGACGGGAAACTCCCCAGTATCAATATTTTTGAATCCGCACTGTACAGAGGCGGAATCGGATGTTGGATCCTCTTCCGAAGTTCATTTTTTTCTGTTTTATTCATCACTGTGGTCATACTCCCGCCTTCGTAAATATGTATGAATAATACGGCAATTTCATTATAAGTTCAACCAAATACGGCTATCGCAGATACAGCAGATCACAGCAAATACGGTAAAAGCGGCTCGTAAAAGGGCCGTCTCCCGCAGGCAGTTCACTGCCCCTGTTCTTTCTGCTATAATGACAGTATACAGCTGCCGGAATCCGCTTTCATTGAATGTTCCGGTCACGCTGAATCCCGGATCCCATGCCCGCCGCATCAGTACTGCTCATTTCAACCATTCATCATTGCGGCTCCCACACCCATATCGGAGGTTCTTGAAATGAAAAGACAGTGGTGGCACGACAAAGTCGCATACCAGATTTATCCCAAAAGTTTCTATGATTCCAACAGCGACGGGATCGGAGATATTCCCGGCATCATCGAAAAGCTCGATTATCTCAAAGATCTCGGCGTGGATATTATATGGCTGTCGCCGGTCTACCGCTCTCCCCTGGCCGACCAGGGGTACGACATCTCCGATTACTATAATATAGACCCGCGCTTCGGTACGATGGAAGACATGGACCGCCTTCTCCTGGAGGCAAAAAAGCGGGACCTCTATATCGTCATGGACCTGGTCGTAAACCACTGTTCCGACGAGCACGAATGGTTCAAAAAGGCCTGCGCAGACCCCGAAGGGGAATACGGACAGTACTTCTATCTTCAAAAGCTGAAAAAAGCCCGGACCTCTGTCCCCGGTTCAGACAAAGAGACGGATTATTCCGTCTGCTCCCCCGACGGCTACGTCCTGCCCTGCAACTGGCGTTCCTATTTCGGCGGTCCGGTCTGGGAGAAGCTCCCCGGGCACGAGGACTGGTTTTATCTGCATGTCTTTCACAGGAAACAGCCCGATCTCAACTGGGAAAACCCGAAAGTCCGCGAAGAGATCTACACCATGATCAACTGGTGGCTGGACAAGGGGCTTGCCGGTTTCCGGATCGACGCCATCATCAACATCAAAAAGGCCCTTCCTTTCCGCAACTATGTGCCCGACCGGGCGGACGGGCTGTGCACCATCGGCCGCATGCTGCAGGAGGCCTCCGGCGTAGGAGAATTCCTGGGTGAGATGCGCGACCGCACATTTAAACCCCACCGGGCCTTTACTGTCGGCGAAGTCTTCAATGAAAAAGCAGAGGAACTGCCCGCCTTCATCGGAGACAATGGCTATTTCTCCTCCATGTTCGACTTTTCGGAAACTGTCTGGGGCAGCTCTCCGGCCGGCTGGCACAAAAACAAAGGCATCACGCCCGATGATTACAGACAGTGTCTTTTCGACACCCAGAAGAAAGTCGCGGACATCGGTTTTCTTTCCAACATCATCGAAAACCACGATGAACCCCGGGGCGTCAGCCGCTACATCCCCCCGCAGGATATGCAGAGTATGGATGAACAGATGCGCCTGACAGCCAAAAAAGCCCTGGCCACTGTCTATTTCTTTGTCAAAGGCCTGCCCTGGATCTACCAGGGACAGGAAATCGGCATGGAAAATTACCCCCTTCAGAGCATCGACGAGGTCGATGATATCGCCTCCCTGGATGCCTGGAAAGTCATGCTCCGACAGGGTGTCTCCCAACAGGATGCCCTCCGTGCCATCGAGCGCAACGGCCGCGACAACGCCCGCACACCTTTCCAGTGGAGCGCCGCCCCTGCCGCCGGCTTCACCGCCGGCAGGCCCTGGCTGCAGGTCAATCCGAATTTCACACAGATCAACCTGGAACAGCAGACCAGGGATCCCTCATCCGTCTTCCGCTACTACAAACAGCTGATCGCCCTGCGCAAAAACCCCAGGTACTCCGAAACCCTGATTTACGGCTCCTTCGAGCCCTACCTGGCGGATGAATCCTGTGTCCTCTCCTATATGCGCCGCTCCTCAGACCAGACGATCCTCGTGCTCTCCAACTACGGGAAAGAGACACGCTCCCTCCCCCTGCCCGCCAGGGCAAAAAAAATCCTGCTCGACAACTGCCCCGGCAGGAACCTTTTGATCGAGGACCGCGGGATCACCCTTTCAGGATACCGCACCGTGGTAATGGAACTCGAATTGCCAGGGGGACGGTTCCTTTGACAAGGGTTGTCAAGGGTTGTCAGGGGGACGGTTCCTTTGACACTTTTCCCCTGAAAATATGCCGGGGCAGGGCCGCCCTGAAGAGTTTAAGGACCGCCCCTGGAGAGATCAATCTCCGGAGGCACGCACTGAGACACCCCGGAGCTGCCACGGGAGTTCATCGTCAGAACAGCCCCCTGGAGTTTATCCCCGGAGTTCATCCCCGGAACCGCCTCGCGGAATCGCCCCCGGGGTTCATCCTGTTGACGAAAAAAAGTCATCTGGTTATAATAGACAAAGCCGTCAGTTCGAAAGGCCTGGCGGCTGTCTCTTTTTTTTGCCGCAATTGTTTTGCCGGCTTAAAGGGGAAAATGAAATTTTATTTTAAAGGGGGTTTACCACTTCATGAATGCACTCAAATCCATCGCGAAAAAATATTCCGAAACCAGCCTGATCCTTCGGATTGCAATCGGAATCGTCATCGGCGCCATTCTCGCCGTAGCACTGCCCAAGGCAGCTTTCATCGGAATCTTCGGTGATCTGTTCGTCGGCGCCCTGAAGGCAATCGCTCCTGTCCTCGTCGCCGTACTGGTCATGAGCTCTCTGTGCCAGGGCTCTTCCAAGCTTGACAGCCGTTTCGGACTGGTCATCTTCCTGTACATGCTGACCACATTTCTGGCTGCCTTTATCGCCGTCCTCTTCAGCTTTGCTTTCCCCCAGACCCTTGATCTGGCTGTCGAAAGTGTTGAACAGGCTGCTCCCGGCGGTCTCGGAGAAGTCCTTTACAATCTTCTCATGAATATCATTGTCAACCCTCTCCAGGCTACCGTCAGTGCCAACTACATGGGCATCCTCTTCTGGTCTGCAATTCTTGGTATGGCTCTAAAGAGCTTCGCCTCTGATACAACCAGGCAGTTTCTCAGTGACATCGCCGAGGCAGTCTCCCAGGGTGTCCGCTGGATCATCAACCTGGCTCCCTTCGGTATCTGCGGCCTGGTCTACTCCACCGTCACCGGCAGCGGCTTCAAGGCCTTTATGGGCTACGGCAAGCTCCTGGCTGTACTGGTAGGCTGCATGCTGACTGTCTCCCTGATCATCAACCCGCTCATTGTCGGATTTATCCTCAAGGCAAATCCCTATCCGCTGGTCTGGAAGTGCCTGCGCCAGAGCGGCTTCACTGCCTTCTTCACCAGAAGCTCCGCCGCGAATATTCCAGTCAACATGGAGCTCTGCGAAGAACTCGGTCTGGACAAAGACGTCTATTCCGTCTCCATCCCTCTGGGCGCAACCATCAACATGGACGGCGCCGCGATCACGATCACTGTTATGACACTCGCCGCCGCCAATACTGTCGGCATCGATGTGAGCTTTGGAACCGCCCTTATTCTGTCCGTTCTCTCCGCCCTTGCAGCCTGCGGCGCATCGGGTGTTGCCGGCGGATCTCTGCTTCTGATCCCCATGGCCTGCTCCCTGTTCGGCATTTCTCCTGATATCGCCATGCAGGTTGTAGGTGTCGGCTTCATCATCGGCGTTGTCCAGGATAGTGTCGAGACTGCCCTCAACTCCTCCGGTGACGTTCTCTTCGCGGCTACTGCCGAATATGCAGAATGGCGCAAGGAAGGCCGTCCCATGCCTGAGATCCTCGGCGGAAGCAAGGCCGGCAAAAACAAAAAGCGCAAGGGCAAATACAGCAGATAATTTGTCAGGGGGACGGTTCCTTTGACAATCCACATGTTTAAGACAGGGACGGTTCCTCATGGCTCCTTTTGGCTGCCAGAGGGACCGTCCCTTTGATATCCCTTTGATATCCTACATCACGCTTTCTGAATCACACCTCGATTAATCCCTGTCAACCGCTCCAACTGGCGGATGCTCAAACCTGCCTTCTTCAGCGCTCTGAGAGTTCTGTCCCTTTCCCCCCTGTCCATTCTCTGAAGATTTGTTCCGCTCTGCCCCCTTAATTGGCAGTGGATCACCCGGAGCGCCCACTTGTCATCATGCCTCACCCCTGTATCGAACTCCATGCACTGATCATCATTCTCTTCCTCTAAGAACGCGTCAAAAGCATTTTTATCCCCCAACAGAGACTTGATGATACTCATGTCTACAAATGAGGAACTGTCACCAAAACAGCGATAGCTGCTCCATTGATAATCCTTTGCAGGACAGACCCCTGCCTTTTGCGGATTATTCAGGATATACCTTGTTACGGTAATCAGGTATGCTTCATCCTCCACTGGTTCACTGCGAAAACGGCCCTGAAACAAATGCCCTACCCTTTCATATTTCTGATTAAAATAATAGGAGTAGCGTATCCCTATTTTTTTCATGAATTCCGAGATTTTCTTTTCTTTGTCATGAAGAAGTAAATGAGTGTGGTTTTCCATAAGACAGTAAGCGCACACAGCCACTCCCGTCTCTCTGCTGTACTTCTCAAGCATCCTCAGATAAAACTGATAATCATCGGGCGCTTCAAACAGTAATTGCTTTCCAATTCCTCTCTGCATCGCATGAAAATAACCGCTTTCAGAAAACTTTCTGGCTTGGCGTGGCATGATATCTCCTCCCGTCTCTTCTTCTGCATTTAAAAACTGCAAGTTGTCAACATGCCCGTCCCGTTGACAGGATGTGATGCCCATGTTAGCAAATTCCGAAACATAGAGGAATAGGTTGTTCCAACTAAACTACGAAAACATTGTCAGGGGGACGGTTCCTCTGACAACTTCTTGTTGCCAAAAGAACCGCCCCCCTGACACTGTTTAAATGAGCCGGTTCCTCTGACATCCTATGTGTTGTCAAAGGAACCGTCCCCTTGACACTGGACACTTGTCATGCCTTCAGCTCAAAGTCCTGTTTTCCGTGCTTGCACCAGGGGCAGGTCCAATCCGCGGGAAGATCCTCGAAAGGAACTCCTTCCTCTTCTTCGTCATACTCATAGCCGCAGATCTTGCAGACCCAGACTTTGCCGGCCTTCTTCTCTTCTACCTTCTGGGGCTTCGGCTTCACGTTTGCCTGGTAGTAGGTATATGTGATCGAAGGCTGGTCGGAGAGAATCTCACCGTCAATCACCTCCGCCAGGAAAAGGGTATGCGTTCCCAGATCCAGGGACTGCTTCGCCTCACAGGACAGATAGGCATTTGCACCTTTTGTAATATAGGGAATTCCATTTACCGCCGGCTTTGCATCCGCGAAGTCCGCAAACTTGTCCACATTCCTGCCGCTCTGGAATCC
The DNA here is from genome assembly GCA_946411695.1 of uncultured Lachnospiraceae bacterium. Classification (GTDB taxonomy): domain Bacteria; phylum Bacillota; class Clostridia; order Lachnospirales; family Lachnospiraceae; genus CAG-791. Next base: position 653 of record CAMKEX010000039.1, on the reverse strand, counting down.
AAAGTGCCTGAAAGTATCAAATGTTACACTCTCATCAAGGAAGGACACATTGAATTTTCCGCTCTTTTTTACCATCTGTTCTGTGTAGTTCTGCTTGTTGACTGTAATGGAAATTACATTGGGAGTGGATGTCTGCTGCATAGCCGTGTTGATAATACAGCCATTTGCCTTTTCTCCGTCTTTTGCTGTCAGGACAAAAAGTCCGTAGGTAAGTTTGAACATAATCGAGTTATCCATTGTTGTCTCCTTTCCAGCTGTCTACTCTGTCCATTTTCTGCAAGCCTTCATAACATACTTGCTGCCAGACTACAGGTCTGTGAACACGGGGTTTAACCTGTAAATTGCTGACCTGTATATGATGAAACTGCTCATTCGGCTATATTATACTTCCTTTTTGAAAAAAGACTGTTAATAAAATCGAAAATACGATCCCCCTTTTCTTTCGGGGTATGGCAAAGAGGGGCCGAAAAAAAAGGGGGTTCAGACTACAAATTATTTAGTTTCATCCGTTTCACCCTAGTACCTGGTGAGCTCAGCATTGCACCCGCATACCGTCCGGGTTTTTACGTTTTTCAGGGTACGTTTATTGTCTGTCAATGAGACAGTTCTATGCTACCCTTAAGTTGTCAAAGGAACCGTCCCCCTGACAACCC
>CAMKEX010000038.1 GCA_946411695.1 uncultured Lachnospiraceae bacterium | reverse complement strand
TCGGATGGAACTGCCTGACAAGGCCGCCATGGATGAGTTCGGACAGCTCTACACCAAACTTGTAAAGCTGCAGGATCTGCTCAAAAACCCGGAAAGCAGCCGCGTTCGTCTGGTCTGCATCCCCGAGAGGATGGTCGTCGAGGAGACGCGGCGCAGCTATATGTATCTGAATCTGTATCATTATCCGGTGGACGGAGTCTTTATCAACCGCATTCTGCCCGACCATACCGGCAGCAGCTTTATGGAGAACTGGCAGAAGATCCAGAAGGGCTATCTTGAGGAGCTGGAGAGTGTTTTCACAGAGGTTCCGATCACCAGGATTCCCTGGTTCCCGGCGGAGATCCGGGGTATGGAAGCCGTGGTGCAGCTCAGCCGCGAGTCCCTGTCAGAGGAGGATCTGTTCGACAGGCCGGTGCGGACGGACAACGAGATCTACGCCCCGATCGAGGGGGGATACAGTCTCACGATCCGTGTTCCCGGGGCCTCGCAGGCGGATGTGGAGGTCTTTATGCGGGAAATGGATGTGGATATACGGATCCGGAACTTCATGCGCAGCATACCCCTCCCGGACGTCCTGCGCGGGGCGGAGATGACCTCCGCAGTCGTGGAGGACGACGCACTTACCATTTGCTTTAAAGTTAAAGACACACAAAAATAAGCCTGTGGATGAGTATGATCGGACATAAGAATAGTCGGCAAGAGGGAAACGAGACAGATGAGGATTCTGATTTATACCGGAAAAGGCGGCGTCGGAAAGACAAGTATCGCGGCGTCGACAGCAGTAAAGATCGCGAAGACGGGTAAAAGGGTGCTGGTGATGAGCACAGACCAGGCGCACAGCCTGGGAGATTCCCTGTGCCTGGAGCTGGGCACGGAGCCCGGCGAGGTCTTTCCCGGCCTGGATGCCATGGAGATCGATCCCACCAGGGAGAGCCGAAGGGCGTGGGGCACACTGCAGGATTATCTGCGGCAGCTCATTTCGCAGAAGGCCAACGGGGGCATAGAGGCGGACGAAGTGCTGCTCTTTCCCGGTCTGGAGGAGCTCTGCTCCCTGATTCGCATTCTGGACCTCTATGAAGAGGGAAACTATGATGTGCTTGTCGTGGACTGCGCGCCTACAGGGGAGACTCTGTCCCTATTGCGCTATCCGGAGCGTCTGTCGGTCCTTGCGGACCGGCTTCTGCCTATGGTCCGCGGCGTGACCAGCATTTTCGGCGGACTGATCTCCAGAAAAACGACAGTCCCCAAACCCAGAGATATGGTCTTTGCGGAATTTGATTCACTTGTGAAGCGTCTCAATGCCCTTCAGAAGATCCTGCGCGACCGGTCTGTGACCAGCATGAGGATCGTGACTACGCCGGAGAGGATCGTCCTGGAGGAAGCCAGAAGGAGTTTTACCTGGATCAATGAGTATGATTTCGGCGTGGATGCCGTCTGCATCAACAAGATTTATCCCGAAGAGGCCATGAAAGGCTATTTTGAGGGATGGCAGCAGATGCAGAGGGAGAGTCTGCAGCTTGCCGCCCAGAGTTTTCCCGGACGCAAACACTTCCTGCTGCTTCTGCAGGATGCGGAGATCAGAGGGATCCCTGCTCTTGAGAAGGCGGCGGATGAGCTCTACGGAGAGGATGATCCGGCGGAGATCTTCTGCAGAGAAGAGGCCTTCCGCATGGAGTATGACCTCAGGACAGGGATCCGCAGCCTGATCATCTCGCTTCCCTATGCGGATGCAGAGGAGATCCGCACGGAAAAAGAAGGCGATGACCTGATCCTCTTCGTCCGCAATGAGGTTCGGCGCCTGCGTCTGCCGGATATCCTGTGCCGGCGCGATTTGGACGGCCAGACCTTTGAAAACGGTGAACTGACGATCCGGTTCGGATATCCCTATCAGAGAAAACAGAATTGACGATTGGAAAATTACGGTGCAGCCGGCCTGTTGATCAAGAGACATATAGAAAGGCGGCAGGGACATGTTCAATCCCTGCCGTCTTTTTATAGTTCGGATCCGATAATTGTTATACTGTCTTATATTGTTTTTTCAAATATTGGACTGTGCCGCGATCACTCGTCTTCGAGGGAGTGGGATTTGCGGACAAGGACCTTCTGCTCGTATACAGAGAAGACGTCGTCGACGAACTTTCTGTCGGGAGAAGGGGTGACTGCGCTGACGATCGGGACGATGATCAGGCCTGCGATCATGGCGAAGGCACCGGCGTTGATGGGGGACTTGATGAAGTGCAGGAACATGTTGGAAACAGTGATACCGACACCTGCGATGTAGCTTGCCCAGACAGCAGCTGTGCTGATCCGTTTGGAGTACAGACCGTACATAAAGGGAGCCAGGAATGCGCCTGCCAGCGCGCCCCAGGAAATACCCATCAGCTGAGCGATGAAGGTGGGCGGGTTGAGGGCGATGACGACGGAGAGGATGATGAAGAAGGCGACCAGGGCACGCATGACGACGAGCTGGGTCTTCTCAGTCATATCCTTTACGACAGTCTCTTTGAGGAAGTCCAGGGTCAGGGTGGAACTCGAAGTGAGGACCAGCGAAGAGAGCGTGGACATGGAAGCCGACAGTACCAGGACGATGACGATGCCGATCAGAAGATCAGGCAGGGTTGAGAGCATCTGGGGAACGATGGAGTCGTATGCGATACTTCCGTCTGCCTTGTAGATCTCGGGGCAGTCGAAGAGGCGTCCGAAACCGCCGAGGAAGTAGCAGCCGCCTGCCACGATCACTGCGAAGAAAGTGGAGACGATGGTACCGGTCTGAACGGCTTTTTCATCTCTGATGGCATAGAATTTGTGCACCATCTGGGGAAGGCCCCAGGTACCGAGGGAAGTCAGGATGACAACGCCCAGAAGGTTGAGAGGGTCGGGGCCGAAGAAGCTGGCCAGAAGGCCCTGGCTTCCCTGAAGGGCGGGAACTGCGACATCGTCTGCGGAGATCAGGGACAGCTCGTGGATCGCGTTCAGGAATCCGCCGTTGCTCTTGAGAACGGCCAGGATGACTGCTGTGATACCGAAGAGCATGATGATGCCCTGGATGAAGTCGTTGAGTGCTGTGGCCATGTATCCGCCGACAATGACGTATACGCCGGTCAGGACTGCCATGACGATCAGGCAGACCTCGTAGGGAATATCGAAGGCCATTCCGAACAGGCGGGAAAGACCGTTGTAGATCGAAGCGGTGTAAGGGACCAGGAAAATGAAAGCGATGACGCTGCCTGCGATCTGCAGGGGCTTGGACTGGAAGCGCTTGCCGAAGAAATCAGGCATTGTGCGGGAGTCCAGCTTCTGGGTCATGACACGGGTGCGTCTGCCCAGGATCAGCCATGCCAGAAGGGAGCCGATGAAAGCATTTCCAAGTCCGATCCATGTTGAGGAGAGACCGTATTTCCAGCCGAACTGTCCTGCATATCCTACGAAAACGACCGATGAGAAATAGGAGGTTCCGTACGCGAAGGCGGTGATCCAGGGTCCGACCTCACGGCCGCCCAGGACGTAATCAGTGACGTTTCCGGCTTTTCTGCGGCTATAGAAGCCGACGCCGATCATGACACTGAAGAATATCAGGAGCAGCAGGATTTTTAGAAACATGACTTTTTCCTCCAAAAAATAAAAATGAGTAGTGATTACGTGATCCTGCAGAGCAGGATACTTTCGCACTTAAACGCTTAGACGCTTAAACGCTTTAAAGTTCTGAAGCGTATTAAAACATAATCTTTTGGGGTTGTCAATACCGGAATTTAAAATAATCGGGACGCACTACCCTGCCACAGCTTCAGCTTCATCTTAATAAGCCTCAGCTTTTTTTATGGATCAATCGGGACACACTCCCTGATGAAAAACCTCAACTTCTTATAATTCTGTGAAAAATCATGCGCACGGGTTGAGAATCACAAGTAGAATCGTTATAATCCAGTCACTGAAAGGACTCTCAGTCACCCGGCAGGATGATGGAAAAGTCTTTTTTTGTAGTTTCCCAAGAGGGGATCCTGAGAAAAATGTACTGAAAAAAGAACACGGATTTAAGGTGGGACGATCTTTTCAGCCCCGCTTTTTGACAGAACAGACAGGTGTAAATATGAATGATGACAGATACAGCAGAGAAAGACGCGGCCCTCAAAGAGGCGGGGACGCCGGATACCGCCGCGGACTTTCCTATGAACAGGAATATGACGAAGAATACTGGGAAGACGAGGAGGACTACGAGGAGTACGCCCGCTCCATGGACCGGGAATACGGGATCGGCGAATCCCGCCGGGAAAGTGCTCGTCCCGCCGCCGGAGGCCGCTCTGAACACAGACGGACTGACAGCCGGGGAAGAGGCGGTTCTCCTTCGGGGGCAGGCAGCAGACGCAGCTCCGCTCCCGCCGGGACCGGCAGAGGGACCCCGGCGCCCGGGAAAAAGAAGCGCAGAAAGAAGAGAGGTGTACTGGGGATCATCCTTCGGCTGATCGTCATTTTTCTCCTGATCCTGGTGATCGCGGGCGGTTTCCTCTTCTACAAGATGAGAGATACTCTGGAAGTCCTTGAGATGAACAGGGTGGATTCCGTAGATCTCGAGGCACAGCTCTACGACAGCATTAACTACCGGGCCAGAAATGATAAAAAGATGAAGGGGTATAAAAATATCGCCCTCTTCGGCGTAGACTCCCGTTCCGGCGATCTGTTGGACGGAGACAACCGAAGTGATACGATCATGATCGCCTCCATCAATGAAAAAACGGGCGAGATCCGTCTGGTCTCGGTCTACCGCGATACGGTTCTGGACGTTGGAGACGAGTACTATACAAAGGCGAACACAGCCTATGCCCTGGGCGGGCCTGCACAGGCCATCGCCATGCTCAACAGGAATCTGGACCTGAATATCCTCGATTTTCTGACTGTCGGATTTGAGGGGCTTGCCCATACGATCGATGCCCTGGGAGGCATTGAGATCGAGATCGACGAAGAGGAGCGGGAGTACCTCAACCAGTATGTACACGATATGCATATAGAACTGGGGACAGACGAGACTCCGGTAGAACAGTCGGGCTTGGTCACGCTTACAGGGATCCAGGCGACAGCCTACAGCAGGATCCGCTACACAGCAGGCGATGATTTCAGGCGTGCCGAGAGACAGCGCACTGTGCTGGAAAAGACACTTGAGAAGGCAAAAGGAGCCTCCCCCACTACGCTGATCGATGTCGCCAATAACGTGGTCGGCGATATGGCAACATCTCTTTCCTCACGTGAGATCGTCAGTCTGATCCTTATGGCACCCAGACTGAATCTGGCCGATACCGGGGGCATTCCCCGGGAGGACCTGAGGGATTTCACGACGATCGAGGCGGGATCGGCAGTCATGCCGGTCACTCTCGGGGACAATTCGACATGGCTTCATCAGTTCCTCTTTGACGATGATGTCTACAGACCTTCCGAGGAAGTCGAACAGAGAAGCAGCTGGATCATGAATAATCTGCCGCAGGGTGTATATTACTGATCATTACTGATCAAAGAGATCCAGCAATCATACCTATCTTCGGAGAGACGGCACTTGCAACCTGAACAGGAACAGGAGACAGGCAGGATGGACATCAGGAGGTTTTATGAATTGACGGGCGGTGATTATGACGCCGCAATGCAGCGCTTCATGACGGAAAGCCGTCTGGAAAAGTTCACACGTATGTTTGTGGAGGATCCAAGTTACGGAGAACTGGAAGCCTCGCTGGCGTCAGACAACCTCGAGGATGCCTTCCGCGCCGCCCATACGCTCAAAGGGGTATGCCTGAATCTTAGCTTTACAGGATTATTTCAATCCGTAGATGCGGTTACGGAACTGCTCCGTCATGCGGATCCCGACAGTCCCGGAGATCAGGAGCAGGTAAACCGCTGCATGGAGACGCTCCGTGTCTGGTACAGAGACATCATTGCAGCCGTCAGTGAGCTGGATTCCTGAACAAGGACTGAAAAATCCGGTTTCCATATTTCATATTTTTTTATAATTTCTGCGGCCTTTCCGCATAAATCTAAAAAATGTATAAAATTCCCGTTGTGGTTTTGAAAGAATCTGCTACAATAAGAGGCGGATGCAGTTTGCACCAGGAAACAATGTACGACATTTGCGGGGAAAAGTGTTGATACCGCTCTGCACAGAGCAGGAGAGCAGCGCATTTTCGAGTTTGGTATGCCGCGGTGTCAGATACAGAAAAGAGGTAAGCAGATGAAGAGTTTTATGAAGGAATTCAAAGAGTTTATCAGCCGTGGTAATGTTATGGACATGGCAGTAGGTATCATGATCGGCGGAGCTTTCACCGCAATCGTTACCTCTCTGGTCGAAGACATTATCAGCCCTATCCTTGGTCTGTTCGGCGGACTGAATTTTGACAAGCTCAGTGTTACACTTCTCGGCGAAGTCACACTGAACTACGGCAAATTCATCACCGCAGTGATCAACTTCCTGATCATGGCTTTCATCCTGTTCTCGATCATCAAAGCGATGAATAAAGCAGCAGGCAAGCTCAAGAAGGAGGAAGAGGAAGCAGCTCCCACTACCAAGATGTGCCCTTACTGCAAGAGCGAGGATGTTCCGATTGAGGCAACAAGGTGCCCTCACTGCACATCTCAGCTTGAGGCTGGGCAGCAGGCAGGCTGATCAAACACAGAATATACTGAATATAGAATTGTTCCGGGACCGGGGGGTACATGACTTGAGGTTTGTGCCCTGCGAATGAGGACAGACAGGGGCGGAGGCAGATGTCTCCGCCCTGATTTTTCAGGAGAGGATGCCAGATGCAGGAATGGATTGAGAAAACCTGTCCGCAGGACGGCGATACAAAAGGGGGCGGCCGGCACATTTTGCAGAGCCGGCTGGAGGAATATGCGGCACGGGGGCTGTATCCCTTTCATATGCCGGGACATAAAAGGCGCCTGGACCCCGCTCCGGGGCTGCCCGCGGCCTGGGATGTGACCGAGGTCCCCGGCACAGATGACCTGCATGATGCCTCCGGGATCCTGCGGGAAGCCATGACCCGCACGGCACAGCTGTGCGGCGCTCAAAGGACCTGGTATCTGGTCAACGGCAGTACCTGCGGACTTCTGGCAGGCATACGGGCGCTGGCAAAGAGGAACAGCACAGTGATCTGTGCCCGCAACTGTCACAAGGTGGTCTACCATGCGCTGGAACTTGCCGGCTGTCATGTACACTGGCTCATGCCTCCCGTCGATCCCGCCTGGGGAATCTGCGGCTCAATCACTGCAGCACAGGTCGCGGACGCGGTAGGCAGGCACCCTTGCGTCAAAGCGGTCATTCTGACCAGTCCGACCTATGAAGGCGTTCTGTCTGATATCGAGGGGATCTGCCGGATCTGCCATGCCCGCAATATCCCTGTCCTTGTGGACGAGGCACACGGGGCACATCTGATCCCTTTGTCCCGGGCGGCGGGATTTCCGGCCGGAGCCCTGTCCTGCGGCGCGGACATTGTGGTGCAGAGTCCCCACAAGACCCTGCCCAGCCTGACCCAGACTGCCCTTCTGCATATGCAGGGAAATCTTGTCGACCCCGCCCTGATCGAGGATGAGCTGGACATTTTCGAGACCAGTTCTCCGTCCTACCCGCTGATGGCTTCTCTGGACGGCTGTACCGGCATTCTGCGGGAACAGGGAGAAGAACTTTTTGACAAGTGGGCTGCAGGGATCGGCCGATTCGATGCGAAGGTGCGCGCCCTGCAGAAAATCCGCCTTCTGCGCCGCACATTGCCTGCCGGCGCGGAAACGGAAACCTCCGCCATCCGGGAGGACCTCTATGACCCCGGCAAGATCCTGATCGATGCGGGACCTGCAGGTATGACGGGAGCGGAACTGGCGGGGGTTCTGCGCAGGGAGTGGAAAATGGAGACGGAAATGACGCAGGGGAATCTCCTGCTGGCCATGACGAGCCTGTGCGATGAGGAAGACGCCCTGGACAGGCTGGCGGACGCCCTCATGAGGATCGAAGCGTCTGCGGTGGAGCCTTTGCAGGGGAAGACGGAAGCTGTTTTCAGTCAGGACGGATCCGCAGCTTCCGGGATCGCACAGGAACTGTCCCGCCTGCGCCCGGTCAGCATGTGCAGCCTCTCTGAGGCCTACTCCCAGGAGGCGGTTCGGGTTCCCGTCTGCGAGGCGGGCGGGAGGATCAGCGCGCGCTGCCTGTATTTTTATCCGCCGGGAATCCCCTTCCTCGCGCCGGGAGAACTCATTACTGATGACATTCTCCGCCTGCTCGCGCAGGCCGGCAGAAGCGGAGGGCCTGACTGCAGGGGCATTCGGGACGGAGAGATCCTCTGCCTGCGAGAATAGAAAAAGCCGCTGCGCACACCCGGCAGGAAATGCTTACGAGCGAGCTCGACGCGCCTCACTGTTGCTTTGTCTGTGCATGGCTCATTGCTAACGCGCAGATTACAGGCGTTGACTTTTGGGCGTGTAATCCATATAATAAGGCAAGGCGAAAGCCGTTTATACACGAATGCACCGGTGCTGTGCGCCGGATCTGTCTGTGTTTCGGGACAGACAAGGCACAGAGCACAAGCGGACAACTTCATTTTCAGAAAGGACTTGATCATGAAACATATCGTGACATTGAATACCCGTGATATGGCTAAGAGTGCTGTCAACGGCGGCTGCGGCGAGTGCCAGACTTCCTGCCAGAGCGCATGCAAGACCAGCTGCGGCGTTGCAAACCAGCCCTGCGAGAACAAGGACGCTGAGTAATCCGGTTTACAGCCATCATCTTCGCATGTTTGATGTATTCTGAACAAACGCATACTATGGGCCATGCACTCGATGAGCGCATGGCTCATTGCGCGTTAAGAGAACTGCATTGAGCTGCCGGTCTGTCCGGCAGGAGTGAGCATGTTTTGAAAGAAAAGCAGCAGATACAGCAGTAGAACACAGATTTGATTTGGAAGCAGAGCAGAACTATATGATTCATCAGTATAAACTCAATGGTTACAATATTGTTCTTGATATCAACAGCGGCAGTATCCATGTCCCGGATCCGCTCGCCTATGAGGCGATCCGCCTGATCGATGAGAGCGGAGGGAACGAAAGCGATGATGAGATCGGGCGCCGCCTGCTGCAGGAGTTTGCGGCGGAGGGCGTCACTCAGCAGGAGGTGGAGGAGACCCTGGAGGATATCGCGGTCCTGCGCAGGGAGGGCAAACTCTTTTCCGAAGAGACTTTCGCGGATAAGGCATTCGATCTCAAAAAGCGCAATACTGTCATCAAAGCGCTCTGTCTTCTGGTTGCCCACACCTGCAACCTCAACTGCAGCTACTGCTTTGCCGCACAGGGGAATTTCCGCGGCCAGCACGGGCTCATGTCCTTTGAGACCGGAAAACGCGCGCTGGATTTCCTGGTGGAAAATTCGGGAATGCGCCGGAATCTGGAGGTCGACTTTTTCGGCGGTGAGCCGCTGATGAACTTTCAGGTCTGCAGGGACCTTGTTGCCTATGCCCGCTCCATTGAGAAGGAAAAAAAGAAAAATTTCCGCTTCACCCTGACGACCAACGGGATCGGCGTGACCGATGAAGTGATCGAATGGGCCAATAAAGAGTGCCATAACGTTGTGCTCAGCCTCGACGGCCGCAGAGAGGTCAATGACCGTTTCCGAAAGGATTATTCCGGACGCGGCAGTTATGACAGGATCGTTCCCAACTTTCAGAAGTTTGTCGAAAAGCGCGGGGGAAAGGGCTACTATATGCGCGGCACCTTCACGCATTTCAACACAGATTTTACAGAGGACATCTTCCATATGGCGGATGACCTGGGCTTTGCGGAACTCTCCATGGAGCCTGTGGTCGCGGATCCCGACAGCCCCTCCGCGCTCAGGGAGGAGGACCTGCCTGTCATCTTTGAGCAATATGAGATCCTGGCCAAAGACATGCTGCGCCGGGAGAGGGAGGGGAAACCGATCACCTTCTACCACTATATGCTCGATCTGGAGCACGGCCCCTGCATCTACAAGCGGATCTCGGGCTGCGGTTCGGGGACAGAGTACCTGGCTGTGACAGCATCGGGTGACCTCTACCCCTGTCATCAGTTCGTCAACGATCCGGAGTACAGGATGGGGGACATCTGGAACGGGGCGACCAATACGGAGCTGCGCGATTCCTTCAAGCTGTGCAATGTCTATTCCCGTCCCGAGTGTGCCGACTGCTGGGCCAAGCTCTACTGTGCGGGAGGCTGTGCAGCCAATGCCTACCACGCCGCCGGAGACATCCACGGAACTTACAGAATGGGCTGTGATATTTTCAAAAAGAGGATCGAATGTGCCCTGATGATCAAAGTGGCACAGGCAATGGAAAATTCTGATCAGTAACGGGGAAACTCGCTCTCGAGGTTGCTCGCCCCGCAGATGAAATCCATGCTCACATTGAAGAGCCTGGCAAGGGAGAGGAAATCCTCGATGTGCATGGCTGTTTTTCCCCGCTCGTATTCCGAGTAGGTCTGCTGCTTTATGCCCAGGCAGGCTGCGACCTCCTTCTGAGTGAGGTGGTTTTTCTTCCTGCAGCGGACAATGCGCGCAAGGACGTAGGCGTTGTAGGGGAGTTTGTTGTCTGCGGACTTCACTTCTTTGCTCCTTTTTTCGCGTTTTAATCCCGGCCCGGGCCGGGAATTGTGGGTGCGTTAAAGAACTGGATCGGACAGATTTACTATAAACATAATATCAAATTTATACAAATATATCAAAAGTGAAATGTGCATTTATGAAAAAAGATGCAGATATTCTGGAAAGATGATAATCAGTAAATGAAAAAGTTGGAAGATGAGATGCTGCTCACAGGCAGGATCAGGGATCTTGCAAGGCAGGCGGACCAGAACGGATATTTGACGCACACGGGTTTTCTGTCACTCTCCGAGCAGTCCTTTGCTGCGGGAGTGCTTGCCGGACCGGATACTGTGCAGGGCGGGGGACGTCATGTATTCTATGGAGGAACAAAGGAGGCGGACAGAAAGATCCTCTTTTTCCTGCCTTCCTATCTGGAAGAAGAGGAACTGCTGGCGCAGGAGGAGACAGGCGGGGGAGTCATTTCCTGCCTGAAGATCACAGTGCGCGGCGCACGCTTCACAAAGGAGATCGGCCACAGGGACTGTCTGGGCGCGCTCATGCATCTGGGGATCGGACGCGACCAGATCGGAGATATTCTCCTCGAAAAGGACGGCAGCTGTGCCTGGGTCTTCGTCCCCGGGACAATGGCGGACCACATCTGCAGGGAACTGGTCACAGTCGGCCGCGCGCATGTGGACATCGAGGTCACCGCACCCGGCGCCTGTACGGCCCGTCCGGTTCTGGTGTCCAAAAGCGGCAGTATAGCTTCGGTCCGGATCGACAGCCTGATCGCGATGGTCTTCCATATTTCCCGTTCTGCAGCACAGGATCTTATAGCGCGGGAGAAAGTCTTCGCCGATGGCAGGACAGTGACATCGTCATCTTTTTCACCCTCCCCGGGAAGCCGGATCTCCGTCCGCGGACACGGCAAGTTTATCTATGAAGGAGAGGAAAAAACGACAAAAAAGGGCCGCATTTTTGTGCGGACGAGTGTTTTTTCCTGAAAATGAAAGCGATGCTTACGGGATTCTTCACCGCTTTCGCCTGAGTCAAAACGTATTCTGCACATGCGGTGCATGTGCTGCCGCTCTTTCGGGGCGGCATGATCAAAAAGAGAATAAACAAAAAAGAAAGGAGGATGGCACCGGCACAAACAGGCCGGATGCCGGGCAGACATGACGTATCAGGAAGCATATCGCAAGCTGGAGGAGTACGGACAGCTGCATGTTTTGAAGTACTATGATGAACTGGATGAGACACAGAAGCAGCAGCTGCTGCAGCAGGTGGATGAGACCGATTTCTCCATTCTGAAGAATCTGCAGCACAGGGATGCGGCATTTCAGACCAGCGAGATTGCGCCTATGCCCGCCATGGAACTTGATGAGATCAACAGACGCAGGGACGAGTTTACCGGGATCGGTCTCGACGCGATCCGTCAGGGCAAGGTCGCGGCTGTCCTGCTGGCAGGCGGAATGGGCACGCGTCTGGGCTCCGATGACCCCAAGTGCATGTATGACATCGGTCTGACACATCCTGTCTACATCATGCAGAGGTTGGTGGAGAACCTGATGGATGTCGTCCGTCAGGCAGGTGTCTATGTACCCTTCTTTATCATGACCAGCGACAAGAACCACGACAAGACCGTCTCCTTCATGGAAAAAATGAATTATTTCGGCTATGATCCCTCCATGATCTGGTTCTTCAAGCAGGAAATGGCCCCCGCGGCGGATTATGAAGGCAAAGTCTATATGGAAGAGAAGGGGAGGATCTCCACATCTCCCAACGGCAACGGCGGATGGTTTCTGTCTATGAAACGCTGCGGTCTGATCGACAAGGTGCATGAACTGGGGATTGAATGGCTCAACACCTTTGCCGTGGACAATGTCCTGCAGCGGATCGCGGATCCCGTCTTTGTCGGTGCGACCATTGCCTCGGGCTGTGCCTCCGGTGCCAAGACTGTCCGCAAGGCGGCCAGAGATGAGCGCGTCGGCGTCATGTGCCTTGCAGACGGAAAGCCTTCCATCATTGAGTATTACGAGATGACTCCGGAACTTATGGACGCCAAAAATGAAAAGGGAGATCCCGCCTACAATTTCGGCGTGATCATGAACTATCTTTTCCGCGAGAAAGATCTGGAACGCATCGTGGACGAAGTGCTCCCTGTCCATATCGTGGAGAAAAAAATCCCCTGCCTCGATGAAAACGGAAACCCCGTTTCTCCTGAGGAGCCAAACGGATATAAATTCGAACAGCTTGTGCTGGATATGGTCCGCGAGCTTGACACCTGCCTTCCCGTGGAAGTCGACCGCGCCAGGGAGTTTGCCCCCATCAAGAACAAGACCGGTATCGATTCCGTGGAATCTGCACGTGAACTCTGCAGACAGAACGGCATCGAACTGTAAAGCGTCCGACCCGAAGCCGCAACACTTGGAAAAACTGCGAATAAAAAAGCCGGTTTCTGCCTGAAGCCTGCGGGGCTTCGGGCAGGAAGGGCTGCCCTGACGGCCGGGAGGATCTGTATGTTTCGTTTATGGGTAAGAGAATGGAAGGACAATCATCTCATCAAAGACACAGTGATCGAGGATGGTTCCGATGATACCAGGACACACAAGGTCTTCCGCGCCCTTGAAAATGCCTGTGTGGAATTCGACCTTGCAGTGCCTGTATGGCTTGATGCCACCATTCGCGATTTTCAGAGGCATTCCAGGGCACGCTTCACCAGGGACGCCTTTGTGGAAGAAATTGATTTTGATTATCTGGAGATCTATGTGATCGAAGAGGATGACATGTACTGAATTGTGTCTAAACCGAAGCAGCACTTTGAAAAACTGTGATTTTGTGCGGCCGCTATTTTTTTGAAATTTACAAATTGATGCTTAATTACACACAAAAACAACACAATTCGAGCCTAAACTGAATCTCATAAGTGATCGATAAGAATCGAAAGATTGTTTTGCGCGAAAGCCCTTCCTGACAGGTTCGGCTTTCGCGGCTTATGATGAGAGGGCAGAATACCATGTCAGACGAAAGATTCGAATACGGAAAAGATATTCCTGTAAATAGTGCGGAGACTTCCCGCATGACAGACGCATCCCGCACAGACTCCGCCTCTTCAGACAGCGTCCCGGGCTCCGGCTCTAATTACGGCAGCTCTGCAGGGTCCGGTGAAACCGCAGGTTACAATTACAGCGGGTCTGCCGCTTTTTCGGGTTCCGCTTACGGAAGATCTGCCGGAACTGAGGAGGGCACAGGTTACAATTACAGTGACTACAGGGCAGCTTCCGGCAGAACGGATCAACAGTATAACGACTACAGCGCAGCTTCCGGCAGAACGGACCGGCAGTACAGCGGCTCCGGCGCGCCTTCCGGAACTGCGGGTTACAGTTACGCCGGCCAGTCCGGCAGCCCTGACAATTCTGCAGGCACAGGCCGCTATTACAGCTACAGCAGGACAGAGCAGAGCGGTGAAAACTTCACAAGTCCCACACCTCCTGTCCCTCCCCGCAGGGGCGGCGGCAAAAAGGGCCGCGGACCTCTCGCAGCCATCCTTGCTGTAATTCTGATTTTTGTGATCGGGATCGGCGCAGTAGCCATGGTCTCCATGCGCTCAAAAGCCGGCGCGGCTTCAGGAAGTGCCTCTTCTGCCCAGGCCCGTATTGAGAGTTCGGCAGATTCGGCAGACAAGGAAAAGACAGCAGACGGAAGTAAAGAAGGAGTTATTTCCACGGGCAACAGGATTTCCACGGTCGAAGAAGCCATGAGCGAGAGTTCTCTGACAGACACTACGGTTGCCGATGTGGCTGAAAAAGTCATGCCCTCTATCGTCTCTGTCTACAACAAGTTTACAGAGCAGAGCGAGTTCTTCGGAAGAACTTATACACAGGAGGGCGAGTCCGCGGGCTCCGGTATTATCATTGAACAGACAGACACCGAGCTCCTGCTCGTCACCAACAACCACGTGGTCTCAGGCGCGGACAGCCTGAGCGTACAGTTTATCGATGAGACAAACTGCGAGGCTTCTCTGAAGGGCACTGATGTCAGTTCAGACCTGGCAGTGATCTCTGTCCCTCTGGATAAGCTTTCCGCAGAGACCAGAAAGAGAATTGCCATCGCGGAACTGGGCGATTCCGATTCCCTGCGGATCGGTGAGCATGCGATTGCCATCGGCAACGCCCTTGGATACGGCCAGTCCCTGACAGTCGGCTATATCAGTGCACTGAACCGGGAGATCACCAGCGAGGACGGGATTACCGGCACCTTTATCCAGACGGATGCGGCGATCAACCCCGGCAATTCCGGCGGTGCCCTGCTCAACTCCAAAGGACAGGTCATCGGCATCAATTCCAACAAGATTGGCGGAGATGCTATTGAAGGCATGGGATTTGCGATTCCGATCTCCAAGGCGATTCCGATCATTGACAGCCTCAAGACCCAGGAGAGCAAGACCAAAGTTGCGGAAGAGGACCAGGGCGTTCTGGGAATCCTGGGCATCACAGTCACATCGGATGTGGCAAGTGCGTACGGACTGCCCGTCGGCGCCTATGTCGAGGAAGTCATTGACGGCAGCGGGGCTGCAAAGAGTGATCTGCAGCAGGGTGATATCATCACTGCGATCAACGGCCAGACGATCACCGGCATGGAAGATCTGCAGAACCAGCTCGTCTATTACAGCGCCGGTGAGGAAGTGACCCTGACCGTGCAGCATCCCGTTGACGGCGGCAAATATGAGGAGAGGGAGATTAAAGTGACACTCTCCAAAAGAAGTTCTGTGAGTTCTTCCGGGGAAAGCGGAAGGCAGCAGGCGCCCGGAAGGGAATCCGGACAGCAACAGGAGGATTCCGGGATTTTCTCATTCCCCTTCGGATTTTAAAAAAAGGCTCCATAATATTCGTAAAAGAGGTTCCATAAATATATAAAATTTCTCCCCTTATTACCTACGCGGATACATGGGGAGAAGCCGCTCCGGTGAGCGGCATGTTCAGAAAGAGAGATCAGCCCCGCCCTGCAGACTGCAGGACGGGGCATAGTGGCATTAAAGAAAAGCAAAAACAGGAAGCGGTATCTGTATATGGCATATAATAAGGGAAATGATAATGGCGATTCGCACAGGACGGAATACTGCGTCATGTGCAGACGTTCGGACGAGACAGCCGGAAAAATGATCCACATGCCGGGAAATCTCTGCGTCTGCGGCGACTGCATGCAGAAGATGATGGACTATGCCGGCAGCATGGATTTTTCAAAGCTCACCGGTGATCCTTCATCGATGCAGAATCTGTTTCACCTGTTCGGCGGGGGATTCCCCAATGGATTCCCCAATGGCGGAAGCTCTGACACAGATCACACATCCGGCGGAGCAGCCGGTCCTTCCGCAGCCGGAAGTTATACGCAGAACACGGACGGATCCGGAAAGGATCCGGCGGGGGAGACTGCAGCAGGATCCGGTGCGGATGCAGCAGAGGAGGACAAAAAGGACGGCCTGCCGCCGGCAGCCCCTGAGATCATTGTCGAAACAGAGCAGACCGATGCATCCGGTGACGATACGGAAGAGGGCGGCAGCATCTTCGACGCAGACTCCATCCTCAGGGTCCTGGGCGGCATAAAAGTGGCCGGTCAGGACGGGGAGGAAGAGGATGCAGACGAAGAGTCCGGCAAAAAGAGCCGGAAGGGCCCGTCCATCAGTTTCCTGAACCTGGGGGATATTTTCGGCAACGGCGGCGGATTCGGCCAGTCCGGGCCCAAGGTCAAAAAGAAAAAGAAAAATGCACGCAAACCGGTGTTTTCCATCGATAACATTCCGGCTCCCCACAGGATCAAGGAGGAGCTTGACCGATATGTCATCGGTCAGGACCGGGCCAAGAAGTTCATCTCTGTGGCCGCCTATAATCATTACAAGCGTGTAAAGACAGGGACGATGGATGAGATCGAGATCGAGAAATCCAATATCCTTCTGATCGGACCTACCGGCTGCGGCAAGACCTACCTGGTGCGCACACTGGCGGAACTTCTGGATGTCCCGCTGGCTATTTCCGATGCCACTTCGCTCACTGAAGCTGGCTATATAGGAGACGATATCGAGAGTGTGATCTCCAAGCTCCTCGCGGCAGCGGACAACGATGTGGAAAAGGCGGAAAAGGGAATCGTCTTTATCGACGAGATCGACAAGATCGCTAAAAAACGCAACACCAGTTCCCGCGATGTCAGCGGAGAATCTGTCCAGCAGGGCCTTTTGAAACTGCTGGAGGGGGCAGAGGTGGAAGTCCCGGTGGGTGCCAGCAGCAAAAACGCCATGGTCCCCCTGGCAACTGTGAATACCCGCAATATCCTCTTTATCTGCGGAGGAGCCTTTCCCAACCTTGAGACGATCATCCGCGAGCGTCTGCAGAAACAGACATCGATGGGCTTCGGCGCCCAGCTCAAGGATCATTATGACAATGACAAAAATATCCTGGATCACGTCACCAATGAGGATCTGCGCCGCTTCGGCATGATCCCCGAATTTATCGGACGCCTGCCCATCACCTGTGTCCTGCAGGGGCTGGATCAGAATATGCTGGTACGTATCCTGAGCGAGCCGAAAAACGCCATCCTCAGGCAGTACCAGAAGCTCCTCGCTCTGGACGAGGTGGACCTGCAGTTTGAAGACGATGCCCTGGAGGCTATCGCCTCGAAGGCGCTCGAACTGGATACAGGAGCCCGCGCGCTTCGCTCGGTCATTGAGGAATTCATGATGGATATCATGTATGAAATCCCCAAGGACGACAATATCGGAAAGGTGACGATTACCCGCGCCTTTGTCGAAGGAAAGGGCGGTCCCCTGATCGAGATCCGCACCGATACACCCCGGCAGATCGCCATGAACACGGCATCGCCGTCCCCGGAACCGGCTACATAAAGATCCTGTCTTTATCAAATGCGCACCATGTGGTATACTATATTGATTGTTCTCCCGAAAGATGGAGTGCATGATCTCAGACTTTAGTTCACAGAGCGGGAAAGGACGTAATATGATAAATAAAATGTCGAAAATAAACGGGTCCGGAACCGGAAAATCTGCTAAACAGGCAAGGGCGGGCAAATACAGGTGCGCTTTCGTCCTGAGTGCATTTCTGATAGTGCTGGTCATGGGAGCCGGATTCGGATGTCTGAGGGCACAGGCGGATGAGAAGCTGGTATCGACTGTTGTCATTAACACTTCCTCGGAAGATGAGTTTGCGGCGGAATCTTCAGAGCTGGCAAAACAGAATGCCGGTCTGTCAATCAAGAGTGTCGGTGAGGCAAGGCCTTATTCCGCTGCCCGCCTGATCGTAGGGATGAAGGACGGAAAGAAGGTTGATCTCTCCGGTTATAATGCGGCAAAGGTCGTCGAGAGTGATTTCGGCGTAAGCCTTGTCCAGTTCAATACAGCCGAGGAAGCCAAAAAAGCAGCTGAAAAGATCGAAAATCTTTCCGATGTCGCCTATGTGGAACCTGATGACTGCTTCATGAATATCGGTGATACGGTCGTAGATGAAGTCGAAAGCAGCGAGACAAAGGACATTCCTCCCGGAGACGCGGGGGAAACAGACAATGTGGGAAACCTTGGCAATCTGACCATCGGAGACAAAACCTATTCCGACACGGATGACCTGATCTACGAAAATTCCCTGGAGACGGAGTCCATTACCATTTCATCGGAAGCCATGTCCTGGGGTGCTGCATACATTCAGGCTGACAAGTATGCCGCTTTCGTCAAGGCGAATACAAACAAAACGATCAAGGTCGCCGTCGTGGATACCGGCGTATCCGCGCACACAAGGCTGTCAGGAAGACTCCTGGGCGGCAAGGACTTTGTGGATAATGACAATGATGCCTCCGATAAGAACGGACACGGAACCCACGTGTCCGGCATCATCGTGGACTGCACACCCGGGATCAATGTCAAGATCCTTCCGGTCCGTGTCATGAATGCCTCCGGTGAGGGCAGCCCTTCCATCGTCGGCAACGGAATCCGCTATGCGGCAAACAGCGGCGCAAAGGTCATCAATCTGAGCCTGGGCGCATACACACACTATGAGTATATCGAACAGTGCATTACCTATGCCCACAACAAGGGTGCCACTGTTGTAGTTGCGGCAGGAAACGAGAGCGACAACACGCAGTTCGTCTGTCCTGCACATATGACCAGCCCCATCGTCGTCGGTGCGATCGATTCGGAAGGAAAGAGAGCTTATTTTTCCAATTACGGCAGCACGCTGGATGTTGTTGCCCCCGGAGTGAATATCAGGAGCTGCTGGCTGGACGGCAAGTACGCATCTGCCAGCGGAACTTCTATGGCAGTACCGCATATCTCCGCGGCTGCAGCCATGTACAGACTGATGAATCCTTCCATAACACCTGCCAAGACGGAATATATGGTCAGGTGCTATGCAAAGGACCTCGGTACGAAGGGAACAGACAGCTATTACGGCAGAGGCGTCCCCCGCATGGCGGGTGCCATCACGCCCAGCAAGGTCACAATGTCACAGACGAGTGCTTCTCTCAGGGTGGGAAATACCCTGACTCTGAAGGCGTCAATCTCTCCTTCCTATGCCGGGAGAAATCAGCTGACATGGTCCACGAGCAATAACAGTATCGTGTCTGTGTCCGGCGGCAAGCTGACCGCACTGCACGAGGGTGAAGCTGTCATTACTGTCAAGACGGTCAACGGCAAGACGGCAACCTGCAAGGTGACAGTTTCCAATGCCAACGGAGAACTGCTGCAGATCGGACCGCTTCTGAAGAGCCCTTTAGCCAAATCGGTCGCTGCTGCTATGAGCATTGCTGAAGATGCGGCTAAGAAGAGCAGCTCAGCAGCTGCTCCTGCCGGCAGGAACAGTACGGCTGCCGCGCAGAAGGGCGGTACGCAGAAGAGCGGTAGTGCAGGCGGACAGGCCTCCGGCACATCTTCACCGGCACAGACAGTCACTGCAGCGGCATCCGGACAGGCGGACGCCGCCGGGTCTGCGGCTCCCGATCCCGGGACGCAGGCGCAGGAATCTCAGAAAATCTATATTTATCCTTCCGAAAAGGCCGGCAACACGCCGGTCCGTGACGGAAGCATTGTAGCAGGATCCCGTCTTGCTCTGGACGCAGAAATCGTTCCGGTGCAGGAGGGGACTGCTCTTTCATGGCAGAGCAGCGCCCCGGCTGTCGCGTCAGTCGATGAAAACGGCGTCGTGACAGCTTTTTCTGCGGGAGAAGCGCAGATCACGGCAGCGATTGCCTCCGGAGACGGTCAGAACAGCGCATCCGGGACTTACAGTATCAAAGTCGTGGATCCTTCTGCTCTTACAAGACATGCGTCCTACAGCGCAGGGGATGCTCCCGAAGTGGCGATCGATGTGGTGCTCCGTCTTCCCGCTTCTCTGAGCGATAGCGGAGAAGGAGGGGCGGACCGGATCAATCCGGCCGCGGACTATGTCGCTGCAGTCCTCAGCAGAGAGGGTTCGGATGCGGTCCTGCTCGGCGCAGTGGATCTGAGCGGCGGCAACAGGGGAACGGTTCATGTTCATGAATCGGAAGGCGGCGGAATACGCACAGATATCACGCAGATCAGGGGTTCGTCGGAGGAAATACTGACTGACCTTTCATACGGCAAGAAGGCATCTGAGACGGGGATCCTCTATATGCGCTCGATCAGCGCGGACGGATGCAAGGCCGACCTGTCCCTGACGGCAGACGTAGAGGCGCTGCGCGCCCTGGCGGATGCAGGGGAAGCGCGCACGGAAACGCTCTCGGACTGCCGGATCGCTGTCTACACGGCAGAGGCATTCGAGAAAAGAGAAGAAGCGGCAGAGAGGAATGACAGAGAAGCCGTTCGTAAAATCGATGAGGAAGCCGTCTGCAATTGCAGCTTCACTCTGTCCTACGATATTCCTGCTCAGAATACAGAACCGGCAGAAACAGCCCCTGAAGCAGAGAACGGAAATGACGCGCAGACCACCGAGGATGCGGATCAGGGCGGCAGGGATGCCGGCAGGGAGACCGGAGACACCGGTGAAGAAGCAGCGGAACCTGATACAGGCTCCAAAGACGATTCCACTGAGGGCCGGGACACGGATGAAAATGATCAGGCCGGCCGGGAAGACCAAGAGGATGATTCCTCTTATACCCCGGAGGAATCCGGCGGCAATGACACTTCGGATGCTTCACAGGCGGAGGAGGAGCCCGGTCAATCCGGGGACGCTTCCGCGGAAGACCATGCCGGGGACCAGGCCCCTGCGGATGACGCCGGCGGCGTAGAAGTGCAGCAGTCATCTTCCGGGACCGACAGTACACAGGAACCATAACAGACGGGGACTGACTCCCGAGCCAGGGACCGGTTTCTGAAACAGAGACTGACTCCCGAGACCGAGACCGGCTTCTGAAACAGAGACTGATTCCAGAAAAAAGACCTCCGGAAAGAGTTTGATTTCTTTCCGGGGGTCTGTTTTTTCTTTTATTGATATTCATTGCTATTGTGACCGGCTTGGATGATTGAGACAGGACCGGGCGGTGGCGGAGCGGAAAAGGATGCCTTATCTCTCTGCAGCCATCATGTCCTTGTAAAAGGCGGTGACACACGCGTACTGACAGCAGGATACCCATATATTCACAAGGCCAAGGGAGAAGATGCCCAGGAGATGGAGGGGCAGGAGCCTGACATACAGCATCAGAAGCCGCAGCCTGTTTCCGCGCATCATGGCGGAAGAGGCGCGCAGGATCCTGTTGGCGGTCAGATCGGGAAAATCCAGCAGCAGATAGTTGCTCATGGCAAAGGTGAGATTCCAGAATAGAAAAGCCGCCAGGCAGACAGCTGTCAGCCCTCCTATGACAGGAAGGGAAGCAATGATGGAATCCGTCGGTATCACAAACATGTACAGCTGAATGGGGAGCAGGCAGACGAACTGTCCTGCAGTGATGAAGGCGCGGACACGGATGCAGGTGTCAGAGTTTTCAAAAAAACCTGTCAGCAGATTCCTGACCAGAGCCTGTTTTCCGTACAGGAGTCTCAGAAAAATAGAGGACAGACCGATCCCGAACAGACTGATGAATACGGTTGTGAGATACCGCACTGCCAGATTCAGGGTCAGACCCAGATATTTATTGGAAAAAGTGAAGGTGTAGGAGAACTCAGTCAAAAGAAGTGAAAGGGATAAAAATAAAAGCAGGCTCCATACCGTTATGCTCAGATGCCCGAGAAGAGCTCTTCGGGCGTCTGCAAAGATTTCTGCATTTGTTTTGTGATGTTTCATAGATTTCTCCGGAGGATATCCTGATTGCGGGAGGCCTGTCCGAGGACGAAAAAGAATTCCTGTCTGCTGTCCGTGCTGCTGTTATTCTATCCAGGGGATCTGTGAGAGCAGTTCATCCAGGGTCATGCCGTACCGGCGGTACAGAATATCGCTCAGCTGCTGACGGCCTTCCGGATCCGAGAGAACCGCCTTCATTGTAACTAAGGAGTAGCCCAGAAAAAGGACATTGATCACGATCGCAATAATGCCCAGGATCAAAGCGATCCGGGCGGACCTGGAAAAGCGCAGATTTCCGCCTTTTGACAGCACTGCAAAAACAATGGCCAAAGATGCCAGGATGCAGGGCGCCACAACAGGAAAGACAAACATGGAAAGAAGAGCGCCAATGCTCAGAAGAAAGGATAATTTCTCCAGGCGGCGCATATAATATTCTTCCCAGTTCAGTGGTCTCATCGTAGTATTATTCATCAGCGGCCTCGTGCCGATCTGCTTCACAGCAGCCGGCATTTTCATCAAATCGACTTTTGCTCTTTATTATAATAGAGTACATCCCGCAATTTCGCAATCCTGAGTAAGACGGCAGAAAGGCAAAACGTGACAGAAGATAAATACTGGAAAGTAAATATTATCTGAATATTGAGCCGGAAAGGCCTGTTTATTTGGATGTTTTTCACGTTGACATACATAGAGACGTGCTCTATTATACTTGTAATTTAATATTTCTTTTCTCTTATTCAGAGTGGTGGAGGTACATAGGACCTGTGAAGCCACGGCAACCCCTTAGCAGATGCGCTGCTGATCCGACGCACTGTTCAGGAAGGTGCCTCCCTGAGCGAGAACCGAAGAGCGGTTTTTCGAACAATAAGGGTATGTTGTATTTCCACATGCCCGTCATGTGGTTTTTTTATGTCATTAAAGCAGAATTATATAAATCATAATTCAGAAAGAAAGGTGCAAATGGATAAGTTTATTTTTACTTCGGAATCTGTGACAGAAGGACATCCTGACAAGGTATGCGATGCGATTTCCGATGCCATTCTGGATGCCTGCATCGAACAGGACCCCATGAGCCGTGTTGCCTGCGAGACAATGGCGTCGACAGGATTTGTCGTTGTCTGCGGCGAGTTCACGACCAACGCCCTGATCAACTACCAGGAAGTGGTCCGAAACACAATCCGGGAGATCGGCTACACCAGCTCCGACATCGGTTTTGACGCGGATACCTGTGCGGTCATGGTGGCCCTTGACCGGCAGTCGCCCGACATCGCCATGGGCGTCAACAATGCTCTCGAAAAACGTGCCGATGAGAATACTATGGAGACGGGTGCGGGAGACCAGGGAATGATGTTCGGCTATGCCTCCAATGAGACGGCAGAATATATGCCCATGCCCATTTCCCTTGCCCATGCCCTGACCCGCAGGCTTTCTGTCGTCCGCAAGGACGGAATGCTTCCCTATCTGCGTCCCGACGGCAAGGCGCAGGTCTCTGTCGAGTATGATGAAAACGGCGTGCCTTCCCGAATCGAGGCTGTTGTCCTCTCAACGCAGCATGATCCTGACATCACCCAGGAGCAGATCCACGAGGATATGAGAAAATATGTCATTGATCCCGTGCTCCCTGCCGGTATGGCTGATGAGCGGACAAAATATTACATCAATCCTACCGGCCGCTTTGTCGTCGGAGGACCCAACGGAGATGCCGGCCTTACCGGCCGCAAGATCATTGTCGACACCTATGGCGGCTATGCCCGTCACGGCGGCGGCGCTTTCTCCGGAAAAGACTGCACCAAGGTTGACCGCAGTGCGGCATATGCTGCCCGCTACGTTGCAAAGAATCTGGTTGCTGCAGGCTACGCGGACAAGCTGGAGATCGAACTGGCCTATGCCATCGGCGTTGCACGTCCCATGGCGATCATGGTAGATACCTTCGGGACCGGGAAAATTTCGGATGAGAAGATCGTAGAGATCATCGGACAGGAATTCGACCTGCGCCCGGACGGCATCATCAAGATGCTCGATCTGCGCAGACCCATCTACCGTCAGACTTCCGCCTACGGTCATTTCGGCCGCCCGGATCTCGACCTTCCCTGGGAAAAACTTGACCGCGTTGACAGCCTTCGCGCACGCCTTGGCTGAACTGCGCGCTGACGCGTTCCGGCATTTCGGCAGCATAGAAGAAAGCACACAGGCGGACGGCAATCGACAATATTGATAGTGTTACGGAGACAGGCAAAAGAGGAACGCAAGCCGCCTGTCTCCTTTTTTCTTCCCGGGTTCTCTACATTCCCGGGGCTGCCTGCCGGTGAGGGCGGCATCTCCATGCTTTAAGTGCGGCAATCTCCATATGATTAACCATGCTGCATGCCGGGGGCGGCAAATGCCCGGCTTTTATATGAGGCGTTTTCGCGGAGGCGAAAGCGGCGAAGGATCACAGACAAAGGAGCGCCGGAAGTCCGCGGGCAGAGTATAAATATTAACTTTATTTCGATGTTTAAAATACGTAAATAAAAATATAAAAAATCAGGAAAAGTCATTGACACCGGAAAGGGTTTTTGTTAATATATCATTTGTTCGCGCGAGACAACAAAGTCTCAGACGACATTAAAAAAACGATACGGAGAGGTATCGAAGCGGTCATAACGAGGCGGTCTTGAAAACCGTTTGTCCTAACGGGCACATGGGTTCGAATCCCATCCTCTCCGCTAAAGACACTTCTTTGTGTTGTATGAATTACATATACCACATTGGTAGGTATCTTTTTGGAGAAATACCCAAGAGGCCGAAGGGGCTCCCCTGGAAAGGGAGTAGGTCGGGAGAACCGGCGCGAGGGTTCAAATCCCTCTTTCTCCGCTCAAAAAGATGAAATGAACCGACGTGATCGACAAAATGGTTCGTTTCATTTTTTTGTCCCTTAAATACCTGATCCGGGCTGTACACAACGATGTTTCTTAAAACTTTCTTAAAAAAGTATAAAAAAATCGTTGACAAGAGCGAGCCGCTGTGATAAGGTTATGAGGTTGTCGCGCAAGTCAAGAGAGCGGCAGCAAACATCGAAGACCTGCCCTGCAGGCTTCGAAAAACATTTCCAATCTTATATGAGAACA
>CAMKEX010000037.1 GCA_946411695.1 uncultured Lachnospiraceae bacterium | reverse complement strand
AATAATACACTAATATTTTCTGTTTTCATACCTTAATGTCATTGGAACCGTCCCCCTGACAACCCTGACAACCCCTGACAATGAAAATCACCCCTGTCCGGAAATGTGAACAGGGGTGATATCTTATATATACTTTTGTGTGAAAAGATTATTTGCCGGCTTCGAGCAGGTAGCGCTGGACGCTGGTGACGGCATTTGCGCCGTCTGCGACTGCGGTCACGACCTGGCGGAGCTGTTTTGCACGGACATCGCCTGCGGCAAAGACGCCGGGGATGCTGGTCTCGCAGGTCTCGCCTGCCACGATGTAGCCGCCCGCATTGGTCTCGATGCCGGTGCCGACGAAACCGGAACGGGGGGTGATGCCGACTGCGATGAAAACGCCGTCAGCGTCGATCACGCGCTCGGACTTGTCATATTTGTTGACTACGGTCACAGATGTGACTTTTCCGTCACCGCCGTCGTTGATGGACTTAAGGTTGGAATCCCAGACCATCTCGACATTGGGAAGGGCAAAGAGCGCTGTCTGCAGAGTCTTCACAGCGCGAAGCTCATCGCGGCGGTGAACAACATAGACCTTCTCGCAGCCGCGTGCCAGGAAGATGGCATCTTCGACAGCAACATCGCCGCCGCCGACCACAACTGTGGTCTTTCCGCGGTAGAAGGCGCCGTCACAGGTTGCGCAATAGGAAACACCGTGTCCGGAGAGTTCTTCCTCGCCGGGGACGCCCAGGTGGCTGTGGGAAGCGCCGGAAGCAATAATGACTGCCTTTGCCTCGAAGGTGCCCTCGTCGGTCATAACCTTCTTGACATCTCCGGTCAGGTCAAGGCCTTCCACTGCGGCGTTGACGACTTCCGCGCCCAGCTTCTCTGCATGATCGGCCATCTTCTGTGCCAGATCCATGCCGCTGATACCGGGAACGCCGGGGTAATTATCAATTTCATAGGTGTCAATAATCTGGCCGCCGTTCACGAAGTTCTCCTCGATCAGGACATAATCGAGCTCCGCGCGTGCGGCGTAGATGGCGGCGGAGAGGCCGGCAGGGCCCGCGCCGATAATAATCAAATCATGCATATCTTTCTCCTTTGACGTATCTCTGCTTTACGCAGCTCAGACATTGGCCTCGAATTTTGCCTTCATGGCTGCCTTCGGGATTGCGCCGACAACTTCATCGACCACTTTGCCGCCCTTGAAAAACTTCATGTTCGGGATGCTCATGATGTTGAACTGTGCTGCGATCTCGGACTCATCGTCGACATTGATCTTGCCGACCTTGATCCTGCCGTCAAACTCGTCTGCGAGTTTGTCGATCACGGGGGACATCATCTTGCAGGGGCCGCACCAGTCAGCGTAGAAATCGACGAAAACAGGGATGTCGCTGTTGAGAACTTCAGTTGCAAAATTTTCAGCTGTGAATGTATGGACCATAGTGTACCTTTCCTTTCTTAAATCTTATCTTGAATCTTATCTTTGATCTTTCTCTTTTGCCGGCGGCCTGCCCGGGTCGGACAGGCGTCTGCCTTTCCATTTTATTATTGTGTTTTACTTTAATTACAGCGTGTTACTAATGTTCTTTATTGTTGTTCTGTGCGAGTTAATTAGTGCTGTCTGCTATTTGATTGTGTACAATTTAATTATACACAACTACAGTCTCTTGTCAACACTTCTTTTTCCTAAATTTTAAATGATTTATTGATCAGGAAGGGATGTGTCCGTCCTGCAGGGATTCATCATAAATGCGTCTGTCCGTCCTGCGGGGATGCATCATGAAAGCGTCTGTTCGTCCTGCTAGGATGCATCATGAAAGCGTCTGTTCGTCCTGCTGGGATTCGCCTTCTGCAGGCTCGGCAGAGTCTGCCTCTTCCCTGTCGAAGGGAAAACGGACGGTAATGGTGGTGCCTTTGTCCGGCTCACTTTCCATTTCGACGGAGGCATTCTGGACCTGGGCGGCATGTTTGACGATGGAAAGGCCGAGTCCGGTACCCCCCAGGGTGCGGGAGTGGCTCTTGTCTACGCGGTAAAATCTCTCAAATACGCGGTCCTGTTCTGCCAAGGGAATTCCGATGCCGGTGTCCGAAAAGGATATAATGGCATCCTTTTCATCTTTGCGGATCGTCACAAAGATGTCCCCGCCGTCATGGTTATATTTTACGGCGTTATCGCACAGATTGTAAAACATCTCTCTGATCAGATAGTCCGAGCCGACGACGCGGACAGGGAGGCAGGAGCCGTCTTCTCCGGAAGGGGCCTGCAGGGTAATGGAGATCCCGCGTTTGTCCGCGGCTGGCTGAAGGATGTCGATCGTGTCCTGCGCGGCTTTCACGATATCCACTTTCTCTGTGGTGGTATGGATCGCGCCCTCGTCGAGTTCGGAAATCCGGATAATATCATTGACCAGCGCGATGAGTCGCTGGCTTTCCCGATAAATATCACCGGCAAACTCGATCATTTTTTCCTCGTCGCAGAGTCCGCTGCGCATGAGTTCGGCAAAGCCGTTGATCGATGTCAGGGGTGTCTTTAATTCATGGGAAACATTGGCCGAAAATTCGCGGCGCATCCGTTCCTGTTCCCGCGCCTGCTGCTCCATCGTCTCCCGGCGAAGCTGTTCTCCTTCCACAGCCTGGCTGGCGATCTCCTCTTTCTGTTCCTCAAAGCGCTCCACCAGGGGCTGCAGCTCCGGATAGGGGTTGGAATGAGGCAGGTCATCCAGATTCATCTCATTGATCGGATCCGCGATGGTCTTGGCAATACGAAAAGCGATCAGAGCCGAAATAAGGATCAGCACCAGAACCGTCACGGAGATCATAAAGCTGACAACGCCAAAGGCGTGCCGCACTGCGCTGACCGGGCGCGAGAGCCGCACAACCGTTCCGTCCCCGCACCGAAGTCCGTAATACATTGTCTGTGTCCTGCCTGAGGAAGACCGTCGGATTCCGCTTCCGCTCCCGGTCTCCAGCGCCTGGCGCACTTCTTTGAAGTCTCCCTGATTTGCCGTCAGATCCGGGTATTCGCTGTCGTAGAGGACACTTCCGTCCGCTCCGATCCAGGTGATGCGGTTTGCCTTGTCCAGGCTCTTCAGGTACTCGACGCCGCCGATTTTCACACCGCTTTTCACGTAGGAGGCCTCTCCCCGCAGGGTCTCATAGGCATCGTCGATGGTCTGTCTGTACTGCAGGCCGAAAAAAATACCGCCGGAAATCAGCAGGACCATGGCCCCCAGCAGGAAGGCATAGGCAAATACTTTTTTAGTCATGCTCCTTAAATGTCTCCTCTCCCTTGAGGTCCTCCTCTCCCTTGAGAAAGCGGGGCAGACCGCAGCACACCCGGATGACCGTGTCCGCGCGCTCTGCCAGAAGACAGGCCAGGCGGCCTGCAGCCTCCCGTCTTTGTCTCTCTGCCGGGTCAACGGGAACGACACCCCCGCCGACTTCCGTCGCGATCACGACTTTTTTCTCCGCGAGTGTATCTGCGAGAGCGGGGAGCTGTTCTGCGGTCAGTTCCGCTGCCAGGTCCTGGACGTCCCGGACTGCAAAGGCCTCAAAATCCGCCTCCGCCCAGCCCAGGGCTTCCATGATATATTCCTGCTTTCCCGCAAACAGCGGGCCGGTCACAAAAATCATCTTTCTGTCTCTTCCTGTATCCTGTCCGGGCGCCCTGTCTGTAACCAGCTGTACCCCCTGCCTTTAACCAACTGAAGCCCCTGGCTTTAACCAACTGCAGTTCCTGCCTGTAACCTACTGAAGCTTCTGCCTGTAACCAACTGTAACCAGTACGCGGCAGCTTCCGGCTCTGCCGGGAGCATCCGGATCAGTTCTATTGTGTCTGCGCACCTTTCAGTATATCCGGCAGTCCGCAGACCACTTCCACGACGAGGTCCGCTCCGGCGGCCAGTTTCCTGTTTAGCATTGCGAGCAGGCGCAAATATGTAAGCGTCTCTCCCTCGTACTCTTTTCCGCCGGAAAACACTTCGTTTGTCACGATCGTCAGATGGCTGCATTGCGAACGAAGGCTGTCAACCTCTGCCGCGATCCGCTCCGACAGGGCTGCGCTGATATCATCAGTGTGCTGCTCTGCGCCGTCCTGTGCCTCTGTGCCGTCTTGTTTCTCTGCCTGAGGCGGTTCTGTACTGCCTTGTTTCTGCGGCAGCTCTGCGCCATTATCTGCCTGCGGCAGCTCTGCGCCGAAGAGTTCGTTGGCCGCAAGATTCCCCAGATCCTCCAGAAGCACATTGCTGTTTTCGGGAAGGCGGACGGCTCCTGCATTGCGATAGCATTCAATTGTCTCAAAGCCGCGGTCTCTGCGCATGGCGTGGTGACGGGCAATGCGGGCCTGCGCCTCCTCTCCGAAGGGTTCCATGGTCGCGATATAGATCCTCGGACCGTCCCCTCCAAGCGACAGCACGTGCCGCTCCGCATAATCACTTTTTCCGCTGGCGCTCCCGCCGATCACCAAAGTAAACAAACTCCGCTCCCTGCCGCAAAAGGTATGTAATTCAAAGGTTTTCTTTTTATATGTATATTTATATTTTATATATATTTATAAGTGTATATCAAATTTACAAGTATCAATGACATCATATCAGAGAGATGTAAAAAGGAAAATACCATAGTAATTTCCAATCACATATCCCAGCGTGCCGACCAGGATCGCAGGGAAGATCAGGGTGTGCCAGCCCTTGGCGATGGCAAAGGCTGCCGCTGTCGTCGGCCCCCCTATGTTGGCATTGGAGGCGACTGTGATCTCCTCAATGGAATATCTGAAGAGTTTTCCGAATACCAGTGAAAAAACAAGGTTCATGAAGACAATGACCGCCGCGAACAGAAGAAGGAGCGGTGCGTCCCTGATGATCAGCGCGATCGAGGCCGGAGCCCCGATGACAGCGAAGAAAATGTGGATCAGAAAGGTTCCAATCTCCTGGGCGCCCGAGATATTGCCGAAAAACTTCGGGAAAAAAGTTGCCAGCGCTGTGGTGATGGTCGTGATCAGCAGGTACTGATTGCCCAGAAGCCCCCGCAGAAGGGAGATTGCAAAGCTGTCGCCGACAATGGCTCCCTCAAAAAAGCCGGCAAGCATTTTGGAGACCGCCACGATCATGCAGGCCGCCGCAAAACCGGTTGCCAGATCCGCCAGGGAAACCGGGCGGGCCTTCCAGTACTCTGCCGCCCGGCTCTTATGAGTCTGGTGGTGTTTTTTCACCTCTGCCATCTCTTCTTCGGACGACTCGATCCGCGCGCGGCGGTCGATAATGGGATGCCTGTAGTTCCTGAGGATCCATCCGGAGGCCGGCAGTGCAGCCAAAACGAAAAAGTAAAGAACCATGAGCAGATTATCGGCGACAATGGCAGCGGAAACCAGATTCTTTCCGGCTCCTGTGGCGTCCGCCATGGCGACCAGATTGACGGATCCGCCGACATAGGTGCCGACGAACATGGCCAGAGCAGACTTTGCCTCTGCCAGTCCGATCCTGTTTTTTAAGAGCAGATAGGCGAGGACTCCGCCTGCGGCAGTGCCGAGGCTGGCAAGCAGATAAATGCCGAACATCCTGCCGCTCTCCCGCCAGATCTTGCGAAAATCCGCCTGAAACAGGAGGAAAGGAATCGCGAGGGGCACCAGATAGGACCAGATGAAGTCATAGGCAGGCGCATCTGTCGGGATGACGCGAAGGTTTGCCAGGACCATGGCAAAAACGAGACAGAGCACGCAGGCGGACACTCTGGCCGCCCACAAAAAGCGCTGCTCAAGTCGGATGGAAACCGCAGCAATCACAACCAGGATCGCAAACAGCATCCAGGAATTATCGGCTGAAATGAATGTTGACATAAACGGGTCAGTGACCTCCTATCTATAGGTTATGTGAGTCACGAGGGACGGTTCTGCTTGACTCATTTTCCCCGGAAAATGAGTCAGAGAGAACCGTCCCTCTTGACTCACTGGAAAATGAGTCAGAGAGAACCGTCCCTTGTGACTCATCCGATCTTTCCGCTGCGGATGCAGGAGGCGAGTTCTTTAGCGTAGTAGGTCAGGAGCACGGAGGCGCCTGCGCGGAAGACGGATACTGCCGCTTCGCACATGACTTTTTCCTCGTCGATCCAGCCGTTTGCGGCGGCGGCCTTGATCATGGCGTATTCGCCGCTCACGCTGTAGGCGGCCACGGGAACTTCCACTTTTTCACGGACGTCACGGACAATGTCGAGGTAGGACATGGCGGGCTTGACCATGATGATATCTGCGCCTTCCTCCACATCGAGGAGGGCTTCGCGGATGGCCTCATGGCGGTTGTGGAAATCCATCTGGTAGCTCTTGCGGTCTCCGAAAGAGGGTGCAGAGCCTGCGGCCTCACGGAAAGGACCGTAGAAGGAAGATGCATATTTGACTGCGTAGGACATGATCGGTGTCGCGGTGTGTCCGGCTGCATCGAGTGTCTCGCGGATGGCGCGCACGCGGCCGTCCATCATGTCGGAGGGAGCCACCATGTCCGCGCCTGCCTCCACATGGGAGAGGGCGGTCATGGACAGCAGTTCCAGGGTCTTGTCGTTGTCGACGTCGCATCCGCACAGCATGCCGCAGTGGCCGTGGGAGGTGTATTCACACATGCAGACATCCGTGATCAGGTAGAGGTCGGGGAAGTCTTTCTTTGCCCGGCGCAGCGCGCGCTGGACAATTCCCTCCGCGTTATAGGCCTGGGAGCCGATCTCATCCTTCACGGCCGGAATTCCGAAAAACATGACTTTGTCGACGCCTGCATCCGAAAGCCGGATCAGTTCCTCTTCCATGCGGTCGACTGTATACCTGTACTGTCCCGGCAGGGCTGAGATCTCTTCGACCCTATTTTCCCCGTCCATCACAAACATCGGATAGATCAGCGAAGCGGGGTCAAGTCTGGTCTCGCGCACCATTCGCCTCAATGTATCGCTTCCCCGAAGCCTTCTGGGTCTGATCGTCAAATCCATGTTTCTTTCCTCCTCTGCTTATCTCTGTCTGTCTTTTGAATGTTTTGATCGTATATGTGCTTATTTTTATATCTTTTAACTTTTATCTTTAAATAATATCTAATCTCTTATCTGAGCCAATAGTTCTTATCGCTTATAAGGTCGCTTATAAGGTATTCCTGTCTTCCGCGGCACATCGCACGACTGCATCAAGCAGTGCGTCAAGTGTCGCTTTTTCAGCCATCCGCGTCTCCATGCCCTGTGCCTGTGCGGCCGCCCTGGTCTGGCGTCCTATGCAGACTGCCTTGATCCGGGACAGGTCCGCGCCTTCCATCACTGCGCTGAAGCCGCGCACTGTGGAGGCACTGGTAAAGACAGCGTAGTGAATCTCTCCGTTTTCAATCTGCTCACGGGCATCGACGATGCTCTTCGTCACATATTCGGTCGTATAGGTCGGAATATCCAGAATTTCGATGTCGCCGGCTTTTTCCAGCTCCTCGACCAGTTCCCTGCTGCCGATGGCGGCGCGGGGGATCAGGACGCGGACAGGTGCAGGAAGGTCATTACGGGTTTCTCTCTCCTGTCGGATTTCCTGTGCAAGTTCCCTGCCGAGTGTCTCTCCGTCATAGACGGTGGGCACGAAATCGCAGCGGATTCCATACTGCCGGAGTTTTTTGGCACTGCCTTCTCCAATGGCGGCAATCCGTATCCCCGCCAGGTCACGGATATCATGGTCCGGCAGAAACCAGTCCATAAAAATCCGCACGCCGGCAGGGGATGTGAAAACCATCCAGTCGATCCTGGCGGCAGTTTTCTGAGAGTATACAGCATCCTTCGGGTCCTTATGAAAGCAGTCTTCCAGTGCAGGATTCGGTTGAATCGGCACGGTCTCGATCGCAGGCATCTCCAGAACTTCGGCGCCCATTCCGCGCAGGCGTCCGGCCATTTCCGAGATCAGCTCTTTGGGTCTGGTGAGCAGAATCTTCCTGCCCGCCAGGGGTCGTTTTTCCGCCCAGGCAAAGGATTCCGCCAGACGGCATACCTCTCCGACGACTATGATTGCCGGCGCCTTGATCCGGGCGCGGCCGGTTTCCTCTTCCAATGCGGAAACTGTCGCCAGAACGCGTCTCTGTCCGGCGGTCGTGCCTCTTTCCAGAACTGCCGCAGGTGTATCAGGGCTGATCCCGGCATCGAGAAGGCCCCGCATAATGACCGGCAGTGTCGACAATCCCATCAGGAAAATCAGTGTACCTTTGGTTCGGACAAGTGCCTCATAGTCTATGCCGAGACCGTCAGAGTCTGATAAAGAGCCGGCGCTTCCGGCAGTATTCATATTTCGGGAGGCTTCTGCCCTGCCGATGCTGTGTGCATTGGCAGAGGAGCGGCGGTGGCCGGTGATGATGTGCACGGAGGAAGTGAAGTCACGGTGCGTGACGGGTATGCCGTTATAGGCGGGCACCGCGAAAGCACTGGTGACTCCCGGCACAATCTCGTAGGGAATATCGTTTTCGGCCAGCAGCTCCAGCTCTTCTCCGCCGCGGCCGAACAGGAAGGGATCGCCTCCCTTGAGGCGCACGACCCTTTTCCCGGCCTGCGCCTGCTCCAGAAGTGTCAGATTGATCTGTTCCTGCGTCATCCGGTGATTGCCTGCCCGCTTGCCGACATTGATCTTTTCCGCCCGGTCCGGGATCAGTGTCAGCACAGCGTCGCCGATGAGGGCATCATAGACGACAACTTCTGCTTTCTGAAGGACTTCAAGTCCCTTGATCGTAAATAGTCCCAGGTCTCCGGGACCGGCTCCGACAAGCCAAACTTTTCCTGCCATATGCTAAATCCTCTGTAAAAACAGACTTGCTCTTGTGTGTTCGTATCTGCAGAAATCAGCCGTTCTTTCCGTTCTTTCCGTTCTTTGCTTCTGCCAGAATAGCGGCAGCCAGTTCTCTGCCGGCGGCGCGCCCCTCCTGGGGAGTCGCTGCCCGCACAGTGATCTTTCTGCGATAGATCCTGCAGGTCTCTTCGTCGTAATAAAACCCGCGCAGAGTCATGGGACTGAAAGTATCCGCCCCACAGCCGGAAGAATTTACATCCGTGCCAAAACCGCCCGGATCACCAGGCCCGCCGAACTCAGCGTGGGCTGCAATGGGAGACGTGCATCCCCCGCCCAGAGAGCTGACAAAGCCCCGCTCTGCCGCAGCCGCTATGGCCGACTGCGCACTGACAAAGCCGTCCAGACAGGAGTAATCCATGCCTTTTCTGCCCTGCAGGGCAAGGATCCCCTGGCCTGCGGACGGAATCATCTCCTCCGTTGAAAAAACTTTGCTGATCCTGTTTTCCAGTCCAAGACGTCTCAATCCCGCGGCAGCCAAAATGATGGCGCTGTACTGTCCCTCATCGAGCTTGCGCAGCCTCGTGAGGACATTCCCTCTTACACTCTCGAACCGCGCCTGCGGAAAAAGTTCCTGTGCCTGCAAAATGCGCCGGCGCGAAGAAGTTCCGATGGGTTTTGAAAAGTCCATCCGTGAAATGTCAGAAACACCTTCCGGAAGCACCAGCACATCGCGGGGATCCTCCCGGCCGGAAAAGCCGATGACAGGCAGGTCCTCCGGAATCTCCGCAGGCAGGTCTTTCAGGCTGTGGACGGAGAGGTCTGTCCGCCTGTCCCTGAGTGCCTGATCCAGTTCCCTGACAAAAAGCCCTTTTCCGCCGATCTCATCCAGACGTTTATGGAGAATTTTATCCCCCGTCGTCTTCATCGTTACCAGTTCAAACTGCATCTGCGGGAAGTTTCTGCGCAGATAGTCGAGTACAATCTCCGACTGTCTGACGGCCAGCAGGCTCTCCCGGCTGCCGATGACCAGCTTTTTCTCATCCTGTGCCAATCTATACTCCTATCTCCATGCAGAATAATCACATGATTTCATAGTTCGTGACCCGTTTACAAGTCAAAGACCCCTATCCGGTATCAGGCAGCAGAACCGGCTGTTTCTGCCGCTTTTCTTCTACCGGCGTCTCTTTTTGATAAAGTGATTCACGATACCGCCGGCAATAATAAAGACAGCTGCCCCCGCCAGCACCCGCAGAGCACCTTCCTGGGGCACGCGGCTCTTGCTGCCGATCGTGTCCTCGTAGAAAGTCAGTGTGTAGTCGATCTCCACGGGGTCGCCCATGGCGGTTGTATCCGCAATGATCTCCATGGGCGCATCCATGGCTGTGATGGGAATAGTAAAAGAAGAACTCCCGCCGTCTACCGTCTCATTGAGATATTTTCTGCCCTCCAGGATCATATAGTCGTAATAGGGACTGCTCCAGAGAAGTCTCGCATATGCTCTGCCTTCCTGCACATTCATCCATGTCGGGCTAGTGACAGAGGCTCTGCCGCTGCCTCCGGCCAGACTCACCTCGATGGAGTAGTCCCCGTCCGGCATGTCGATCTGAAGAGCCTGCGGTTCCGTATTCTGTACAGCGTTTTCCCTTCCCTTCTTTTCAGAGGATGCGATTTCTGTTTTTTCTGAGGATCCGCTTGCCGTTTTTTTCGAGGATCCGCTTCCTGTTTTTTTCGAGGCTCCGGCCCCTGTTTTTTTCGGGGTTCCGGCCCCTGCTTTGCTTTCCGTTTCTTCTCCGAATTCTTCGGCTTCGTCATAGAGGGCAAGCGCCCGGCTGATCCTGTCATAATCCGGATACTCAAAGAACAGGGAGTCTGCCGGAATGTCGGATGCATGAAAGAGAATCTTTCTGGGATACCATTTCTTCTTTTTTTTCGAATAAGCGGCGAGATCCAGTTCTGCGTCGAGAGCTTCCACCGGAATCGTAAAAGTATCCCAGGTATCTATTTCCACAGAAGGAATATAGTCTTCGTAGGGGGCTGCAGCCGCTTCCTCTGCCGTTCCGGGATAGACCAGCAGATAGCTCGAACTGGACATGGTCAGCAATGCCGTCATCTTCCCGTCTTTGACCGTGAGCCTTGCTTCCTCGATGTGAAAAAAAGAGGAGGAACATTCCGTGCCGACAATATATTCCCCGTCCCTGATCATGTTTCCCGAGACAGGGGTCATTCCGTAGGGCGCCAGATTCTCTTCGGTCTTTCCCATCGATGCCGAGCCCGCCACTTCATCGTACCCCTCTTCCGCACATACATGCAATGCCGGAAGGGACAGCAGGAGCAGAATCCATAAAAAGGCTGAGAGCATTGCGGGGAGAACTCCCCCGCGGAACCGGTGAGTCGCGAAACAGGACAGCTGATTCCGGCAATTATGCCCGCCTGCTTTTATTTGCTCTTTTATTATTATCATCATCCGATCCTCTGTCATGATGCTTCTCACAGTGCTTTTCTCAGTGCTTGTCACAGTACTTCTCCGACTGCTTCTGTCAGTGCTTGTCTCAGTGTTTGTCACAGTACTTCTCAGACTGCGTCTTTCAGTGCATATCTCCCTGGGCGATTTACGGGAGAAAAAAGCCTTTCATACCCCTTCTGCGTCTTCTTCGATGCCTTTACAATGTCTTCTTTCGGTATATGTATATCATTGCAATCAGTGAGAAAACCGCAAGGTATAAGAGAAGAACAATAACCCCCATGGTTCCGGGATCTTCGCCGTGGGAGATCGCCCGAATCATACCGCTTGCCTGAGACAGGGGCAGGGCACCGACGATTCTGCGGAAGACGCCGGGCATCTGATCCGTGGAGAAGAAGGTGTTGCAGAGGAAGGACATGGGCGTAATGATGTAGGCATTGTAGCGGGGCGTGTCCGCGTAGCTTTTGGACAGAAAGGAAAGAACGAGGGCGATCGTGGAAAAGACCATTCCGTTGAGGAACATGATCAGGAAGCTCCACCCGTTGAAAATCAGCCCGTTCTGCACCGGAAGGGTCAGGAGCAGTATGACAATACCCGCGTACATGCCGCGGAGGGCGCCGCCCAGGATCTGCCCGGTGATGAACTGCCAGAGCGGGGTCGGGGATACCATGACCTGGTCCAGGGCTTTTTCATACAATCGCTGAACACTCATATTCTGGGCAACCGCGCCAAAACTGCCCGTCATCGTCGACATGGCCACGATGCCGGGGATCAAAAACATCAGATAAGGTTCGCCGTGGGAGGTGGTCTGAATGCCAAAGCCGAAAATAAGCAGATACATGAGCGGCGAGATCATCGCCGCCATTGTAATCTTATAAAAATCGCGCCGGAATTCGACCCATTTTTCCCAGAGGACAGTGATTATTCCCATGTTTTACGTTCCTGCTTCTTTTGACGTTTCAGTAAAGTTTTTATGCACTGCATCTCCTGCACAAACTGTGCAAAATCATTTTTCTGCACAAAGCATTGTAAAATCATTTTTCTGCACAAAACATTATAAAAGCAATTTTCTGCACAAAACAGTGTAAAAACAGCATCCTTCTTTATTTCTTCTCAAGGCGCCTTCCCAGGCGTTCCAGGAAGACGTCTTCGAGGGTGGTCTCGCGCATGCCGGCACCGGGACCGGCTTCCCGCAGGCAGTGGATAGCTTCCTCTCTGTCATGGAAGAAGCGGCTGACAGTCTTTTCGTCCGTGACCTCGTCGATGGCAAAGCGGCCGAGCTGATCGATCAGCTCGCGGGGAGGAGCAACGGCATTGATCCTGCCCCGGTCCATCAGGGCAACCCGTTCGCAGAGTGTCTGCGCCTCTTCCATGTAATGGGTCGTCAAAAGGACGGTCATTCCCCGGTTCTGGAGCCGGCGCAGCAGGGTCCAGGTCTGACGGCGGGACAGGGCATCCATGCCTGCCGTGGGCTCGTCCAGAAGCAGAATGTCGGGCTCCGTCATGAGGGCGCGGCAGATCATGAGCTTGCGCTTCATGCCGCCTGAGAGATGACGGACGGTGCGCCGGCGGTATTCCAGAAGCCCTGTGAAATCCAGCAGTTCCTCTGTCTTTTCCCTGATCTGGCGCCGCTTCATAAAGTAGAGGCGGCCCTGGTATTCCATGACTTCTTCCATGGTCATATCCTGGCGCATGGAATATTCCTGGGTGATCACGCTGAGCCGGCGTTTCTGGGCGTGGGCGCGTCGGTCGAGCACATTGCCGTCCAGAAGGATCCTTCCCTCAGTAGGCAGAAGAACGGTCGACAGCATGCTGATCGTGGTCGTCTTGCCGGCACCGTTCGGACCCAGAAGGCCGAAAAACTCCCCGTCGCGGATCGTCAGGTCAACATGATCCACTGCCGTGAAAGTCCCGAACTTCTTTGTGAGTCCCTGTATCTCAATCATCGTTTTTCCTGCCTGCTTGTAATTCCCACACGACTGTTATTAAGTCATGTGAATGTACCTGTATAGTATCAATTACGTTTTTCCCTGGCGATCACCAGAGAAAAATATCCCGCGTCATCGGGGATCTCCTCTGCGCTGTGATAGACTTTCTCGTTGGCCATACCGCAGTTTTCCACGCAGCCGACCCGGCGTCCGCTGGCTGCGAGGCGTTCCTTGGTCTCCTTCATACGGCTGGCGGATTTCATCAGCACGTAAGTGCCGGGCAGATCCAGGGCCTCGCCTTTTTTGTGGGAAGCCGGAATCACGTGCAGCGGCTCGTTCCACTCGGTAAGGGAAATGTTCAGGCGCGCGGCTGCGGCGCAGAAAGAGGTGATGCCGCTGACAAGTACCACCTGATAGCCGTCCTCTTCCAGAATGTGCTGCAGATAGCTGAAGGTACAATAGATCGTCGGATCACCGAGCGTCAGATAGACGACATTTTTACCCTGGTCAAGATATTTTTCCAGCAGCTTTGCACCCCTGCGATGCTCCTCCTCAATCTTTGCCCGGTCCCTGATCATAGGCATGTAGATTGGTACCAGGGTCTTTTCGGCGATTTCCGGGACGGCTGCAGCGGCAATTTTGTAGGCGACAGATTTTTCCGCTTCTTTCCCCGGAACTGCGATCACTTCATTTTCCCGTATCAGGCGGACAGCCTTCAAGGTCATCAGTTCCGGATCCCCGGGACCCACACCGACACCGTATGCTATTCCTCTCATAAATCATTCCTTTCTGTCTCGAATACAAGTCGAATGCAGGATTTCCTGCAGGCGCATGGTCCGGTGTACCTGGTCACACCTTTCCAGTCTCTGCGCATTTTTGTGCTCAGATTTACGTTTTCTCCATACACTGCGCGGCGTGGGCTGCAAAAAGATCCTGTACCTCTTCCCATTCCCCGATGCCGCGAAGTACGGTTTCCGCCTGAAAGCCGCTGCGTGTAAAAATATTCTTCCAGGAGTCTTCATCCTCTCCGGCGAGGTCATTTCTGGCGTGGTCGCCGGCAACAACCATGAAAGGAGCCAGGATGACTTTCCGGAATCCTCTTTCTTTAATCACGGGAAGGATATCACTGATTTCAGGCTCGCCCTCCACCGTCGCGACAAAATAATTGTCCGCGCCTGCCTTGCGCAGGGACTGCTGTAAACCTGTGAAAACTGCATTGTCCTGAATATCCCTCGCGGACATGATTTCAGCCTTCGTATTCTCCGGGATGCGCCTTGTCTTCTTCTCATTTCCGTGCCCCATCAGGACAACCGCAGTATCCGATTCCGGAGCGGGAAGATTTCTCAGGATCGCATCCGCTATTGTGGAAAAGTCAGTGTCATCCGAAAGCAGAGGCTTTCCAACTGCCAGTTTGTCAAAAGAGGGGGCGGCCTCCCGGACTGCCTCCATCAGCCTGCGGTGCTCGAAGCCATGCATCAGGTAGAGGGGCTGCACAATCAGTTCCCGTATGCCCTTTTCCTGTGCGTTCCGCATAGCCTCCTCCGGGCTGTATATTTTCAAACCATCGCGCTCCAGGAGTTTTTTTCGGATCATGCGGCTGGTAAAGCATCGCTGCACAGTACAGTCGGGAAATCTTTCCTCGAGCCGCCGCTCGATAGCTCCGATCGTTTTTTCACGAGTATCCGCAAAAGAAGTCCCGAAACTCACGGCGAGCAGAAGTCTCTGATCATTTGCTGTAGTAGTATTCATCCTGTTTTTCTCTCCAATGGTCAAAACATTTATCTCCGACCGTCAAAACATTTATCTCCTACTGTCAAAATATTTATCTCCGACTGCCATAGCATTTTTCTCCGACTGTCAAAACATTTTACGGACACACTGCATTATCGTGCTACAATAGAAGAAAGACGGAAAGGAGAATTGCAATGGGCGCTTTAGACGGCTACAAAGTACTTGATTTTACAACCCTTCTCCCCGGACCTTATGCCACGATGACGCTGGCGGATCTGGGCGCGGATGTGCTCAAAGTGAGCGGACGCGGCAAATACGATCTGGTGGTCAACTGGCCTCCTGTGATCGAAGGAGCAAAGGTGGCCGGCGCGCAGGCCTGGCTGGGCCGCAACAAAAAGACAATCTTCCTGAATCTGAAAAAGCCCGCGGCTGTGGAGGCGGTCAAAAAGCTGGTCATGGAATATGACATCGTCGTCGAGCAGTTCCGGCCGGGCGTCATGGACAGGCTCGGTGTGGGCTATGAAGATCTTCGCAAAGTCAATCCGAGGCTGATCTACTGCGCGATCACAGGCTACGGTCAGAAGGGTCCTTTCGCCATGAAGGCCGGCCACGATATCAACTACCTGTCCCGCGCCGGTATTGCATGGGCGGCAGGGAGAAAGGCGGGCGGCCCCGGGCTCTATAATTTCCAGATCGCGGATG
Source organism: uncultured Lachnospiraceae bacterium (assembly GCA_946411695.1). Taxonomy (GTDB): domain Bacteria; phylum Bacillota; class Clostridia; order Lachnospirales; family Lachnospiraceae; genus CAG-791. Next base: position 9,565 of record CAMKEX010000037.1, on the reverse strand, counting down.
TGGCAGGCGGTTCCATGAACGCTGTCTCCAGTATTCTCGCGGCCATCATCTACCGCGAGCGAACAGGAGAAGGACAGTTTATCGACGTATCCATGCAGGACAGCGTCATCCCCTTCAACTCCATGGACGGAGCAAGTTATTTTGCGGGCGGTCCCATGCCCATGCGGGAGAGCGGCTTGCTCAACGGCGGGGGCATCTATGATTTCTATGAGACCTCCGACGGCAGGTTTATGAGCGTCGGCTCCCTTGAACCCAAGTTTTTCGCGGCTCTTTGTACCGGACTGGGATATCCGGAATGGAAGGACGGGAAAATCCTGAAAACAGACGCCGCAATGGTCAAGCAGACCTTCCGCCAGGTATTTAAAACAAAGACACGGGACGAGTGGACTGCCATCTTCGGGGAACTCGATGCCTGCGTCGAACCCGTCATGGATCTGGAAGAAGTCTCAAAGGACCAGCACCTAGTCCAGCGAGGTATGTGGCCGTCTGTCGAGATCCCGGTCTCCGCTTCCACCGCCTCTCTCGATGGCATCGGCGGCTGCAGTTCGGCCGAATCCGGCGGCAGCGATGGTTCTGCCTCCGGCGATTCAGGCGGCATCCGCATCACGCAGATGGGGTGTCCCATGCATCTCTCCGCCTGCCCGCCCCGCTACGACCACGCGGGATATCCGGAAGGATATCACACCGAACAGATCCTGGAAGCGCTCGGCTATAGTCAGGAAGAGATTGCCGAAATGACCTGATCCATGCAGAGCTGAATCCCGCTGCTGTCGGGCAGACAGTTTTTTCAAACCCGCTGCCTGTAAAAGCAGAATGTCTTTCTCTTTCTGTTGCGCATACTGAAAAGATTCGATTCATACGCAAAACGCATTTCAAACCCCTGTTTTGATGCGTTTTGCGTATATTTTTTTCACTGCATAAGCCCCGTGAGAACCAGCATTAAGATTCCGGCCGCGAACATGAGGAATGCGGTCCGGTTCATCAGACGAACGGAACGGGTGATGTCTTCGGCTTCCACGCTCCGGCCGCCGTCGCCGATCTCCGCTTTGCGGTGCACTTCGCCGAAGTACCAGGTATCTCCCAGAAGGCGCAGATGAAGGGCTCCGGCGCAGACGGATTCTGTCTGGGCGGAATTGGGGCTGGGACTCTTGAGGCGGTCCCGGCGCCAGATGCGGCAGGCTGCGGCTCCGTCGGGGATCCGGATCGTCTTTCCGTCAACGGAGACGGAATCCTTTCCCGGCAGATAACATGCCAGGATCATAAATAGGGCCGTCAGCCTGGCGGGAATGAAATTCATCACATCATCCAGACGCGCCGCTGCGGTTCCGAAATACATATACCTGGCATTTCTGTATCCCGTCATGGAATCCATGGTGTTCACTGCTTTGTAAAATATTCCGCCGATTCCTCCCAGCAGGATCATGTAAAAAAGGGGAGCCGTCACACCGTCGGAGGTATTCTCAGCCACAGTTTCCACGGCGGCTTTCGCGATGCCTTCTTCATCCAGGCGCTCTGTGTCGCGTCCCACGATCATGGAGACTGCCCTTCGGGCGCCTTCAATGTCGCCCCGCAGCAGAGGATCCCGCACAGAGTACCCTGCCTCCCCGAGGCTGCGCAGGGCAAGGAGGCGTCCGCACAGGACTCCCTCAAACAGGAGCCGCAGCCAGGGACGGATCCGTCCGCACGCCGTCTGCAAAATGAAGATCAGACCGGTGCTCACCGCAAGCACAAGCAATACCATCAGCGCGCCCGCAATGCGTTCCCGTGTATGGAAGCTTCGCTCTGCCGGAGAGGGATCCACTCCCTGCTTCTCCTTCTTCTCCTGCTTCACTCGTTTCTCTTCCTGTTTTTCCTGCTCTTTCCCCGCTTCCGCCGCTTCCTTATTTCCGGGCGCTTCCCGGCGGGGCGGAACAGCCAAGATCCTGCGCAGGATTTTTTCAAAGAAACTGATAAGGCTTCCGACTCCCTGCACGGGGTGCCATAGCCAGTGGGGATCCCCGATCAGCAGGTCCACAGCAGCTGCAATGAACAGCACGATTATTCTGTTTTGCACTGACTGCTGCAAAAAGTCCATTTGTCATTTCCTCGAATATTGTCTGCATTTTTCCACAAAGGCTTCAGCGAAAGCCGGATCGGACCGGTAGTAGAGATGGGGGAATCCGGCCATGATATTGTCCTGCACGACCATGCAGTCCCAGGATCGTCTGCCGCCCGGCTTGCGGGCAGTGCAGGCAGCACCGTTGTCCGTGGAATCAAAATAGTGGAATTCATGTCCGCGGATGCGGTGTCCGTCCTTAAGATAGCCCGCTTCAAAAGATTCCGCTTCGCTGTTCTCACCGGCTTTTTTCTCCAGTTCAATATAGCCGAAGCGGACGAGTTTGTCTGTCATGCGGCAGGTGCCCGGCAGAAGGCCGCACATTTTGCAGGTCTCCTGATCTGCCCCGTCTTTGCCGGCTTCCATGTCCGTCAGGACCAGATTCTCCTGCAGGTACATAAAGCCGCCGCATTCGGCCAGAACGGGCATGCCCTGAGATGCGCATTCCCGAATCTGCGCCTTCATCTCTTCGTTCTGCGCAAGAGCCCCTGCATGCAGTTCAGGATAGCCGCCGCCCAGCAGCAGGCCGTCCGCCTCAGGAAGCTTCCTGTCTTGGACCGGCGAGAAAAAAACCAGCTCTGCGCCGCATTCCTGCAGCATCTCCAGGTTGTCCTCGTAATAAAAACTGAAGGCTTCGTCGCGGGCGACTGCAATGCGGGGACCGGCTTGTTTCCGCCCTGCCAGGTCAGGCTTTTTTTCATTGGTCCCGGAGGGCATCTGGTCCGCGTTCGTCTTTTTTTCTTTTTTCCAAGATGGAACCGGCATAGCAGGCGCTGTTCCGGCCAGATCCAGCAGTGCCTCCTGATCAATGGTTTTTTCCAGGATATCCGCAAGACGATCGATCTGTTCCTGAAGGTCGGTCAGTTCTTCGGGCTGCAGCAGTCCCAGATGACGGCTGCCCCAGGAAAGGCTTTCGTCCTGCGGAAGATAGCCGATGACCCTGAGATCTGTGTCTTCCTCGATCCATTTTTTCATGATCGGAAACATGCCTGCGGAGATTCTGTTCAGGATGACACCGCGGATTTTCCGGTCTTCTTTTTCATAGTCCGAAAATCCCCTGAGCAGGGGAACCACGGAGCGGCTCATTCCCTTGGCATTAAGGATCAGAATGACCGGTGTATCGGTCTGCTGCGCCAAGTCAAAGGAAGAGGCATCCATCCCGGTGGTTCCGGTGCCGTCAAAATAGCCCATGACGCCTTCAATGACTGCTATGTCAGCCCTGTTTTTGACCACTGCGCGCGCAAGGGTCGCCGGGGCTGTATTTGCTGTATTTTCCGAGTCCGCGGGGGAGAAGAAGGTGTCCAGGTTCCGGGATGGGATACCGAGCACCTGCCTGTGGAACATGGGATCGATATAGTCCGGACCGCATTTAAAAGCCGCCGGACGAAAGTTTTTTCTCTGCAGAAGACGCAGCAGACCGCAGGTGATCAGGGTCTTGCCGCTTCCGCTTCCCGGCGCCGCGATCATCAGGCGGGGGATAGAGATTGATTCTGTCTCCCTTTGGTCAGCTTTGGGAGAGACTTCTTTTTCCTCTGCCATACCAGCTTCCCCGGGAGAGGCTTTTTTTAATGGCTGATCTGCATTCGCCCGGGATTCGTTTTCTGCAAAATACAGTTCCAGGCTTCCGTTTTCGGCATCAAATCTGCCCAGTTCCGGGTCCAGATCGTAGAGTTTGCGTACCGTCTCGTCATCCAGTATCTCAGAAGGTTTTCCGCACGCAAAAATCTCCTCGCCTCTCACACAGATGATCCGGTCCGAGATTTTCATCGCGAGGTCAATCTCATGCAGCGACATCACAACCGTGATGCCCTGCTCCCTTGACATCCTGTGAAGAATGGAGAGAAGTTCCAGCTTGTGACGAATATCCAGATAGGAAGTCGGCTCGTCGAGCACGATGATCTTCGGTTCCTGGCAGATGGCGCGCGCGAGCAGGATCCTCTGGCGCTCACCGTCGCTGACGGCGTCGAAAGGCCTATCGGAAAGATGCCGGGCATGCACAGCGGCCAGTGCCATGTCCACCTTCTCTTCGTCCGCATCCGACAGGATTCCCAGACGGCCGGTATAGGGGTAGCGGCCCATGGCGGCCACGTCCCGGCAGGTCATCAGTTCTGTCTGCAGGCGGCCCGTCAGCATGACTGCCATATTCCTGGCCAGGTCCGCAGGAGTAAACTGATTCAGTTTTTTCGGTGAAGAGGTTTCCTGCTCAGACAGAAAAATTTCTCCGCCGACGGGAACGAGCTGGCGGGTGATGGTCTTGAGGATCGTGGACTTGCCGGATCCGTTCGGACCGACCAGGGTCACGATCTCCCCCCTCCGCACCCCTATCTCAATCCCGTGGATCAGGGCTTTTCCGTTATATCCGACGACCAGCTGATCAAGCTGTAAATGATTCTTATCCAAGTTCCTGCAATATCCTTCCTGTTGATAATGAAAGAGTCTCCGATGAGTCACCGGGGACGGTTCTCTCTGACTCATCGGCTCAAAATGTCCCCTGTGTCCCACTCTGTTTACCTGTTTCTGCGGATCAACATGTAAATTACGATCGGGGCGCCCAGAATGGAGGTCACAGTGCTGATATTGAGCTCGGTCGGGGAAAAAGCCATACGGGCGATCAAGTCGCTCACCATGCAGAAGACCGCGCCGCCAAGGAAAGCGGCGGGAATCACGACAATGGGCTTTGAGGTCCCGAGGGCACGCTTGACCAGAAAAGGCACGGCAATACCGACAAAGGAAATGGGACCTGCAAAGGCGGTCACGCAGGCGGACAGCACGCCGGAGAGAAGAATCAGTTCCATGCGGAAGCGTTTGATGTTAACGCCCATGCTCCGGGCATATTCCTCTCCCATCTGATAGGCACCGATGGGCTTGGCCAGCAGAAATACGCAGACAAAGGCGATTCCCACTATGATGGCTGCGGTTCCTGTTCCGCTCCAGTCCGCGCCGGAGAAGCTTCCCTGCGACCAGCCGTGGAGATTGACAATATCGGAGTCCTCCGCAAAGGTCACGAGAAACTCCGTGACAGCACTGCAGATATAGCCGATCATAATACCCGCGACCAGAAGAGCCGCCATGTGCCGCACCGACCGTGAGACCGCAAGTATAAAGGCCGTGGAGATCATGGCTCCGGCAAAGGCCGCCAGGATCAGAGCCCACGAGGAGGCGGTTCCGAAACGCCCGATGAGAAGGATCATGACGACTGCGACACACATCTTGGTGCCGGAGGAAATGCCCAGCACAAAGGGGCCCGCAATGGGATTGCCGAAAAAGGTCTGCAGCAGAAAACCGGAGAGGGCCAGGGCTCCCCCCAGGATCGCCGCCTGCAGGATGCGGGGCATGCGGATCTTCCAGATAATACTGACCTCATTGGCTTCCCCCTGACGCAGAAAAAGGATTCTGAGAATCCTTGCCACAGGGATACTGACGCTGCCCGTATTGATATTCAAAATGATCATTGCCAGAAAGGCCGCCGCCAGCGCTGCAAACACAACTGTGTAGCGCGTCCGCCGCAGCGCCTTGGCGTGCGCGTACTCCGGCCGCTGTAGATTGTCCATAGATCAGTTTCCTTTACATCCCCTTTTTTCTTTCCCACCCGGAAGTCAGACTCGGCTTCAGGACTGGCTCGAGAGTCTTATGCGTTTGTCCCGCAAATCTTTTCTGAAGTCACGGGCATGGCACGGTGAAGAATAAAGCGGGATGGTCATATGTCTTTTTTCCTCAGAGAGCTGAGGGGTGTGATGCTTCCGTCCGCCTCCACGAAAGAGATGTTTTCCAGCTGTCCCCGCAGGGTTTTGCGGAAATCGGCCAGATACTCCTCCCGAAGCTTTTTCTGCTCCGCCTTCTCCGCTTCGGTCAGGCTCACAGTTTTCTGCTTGCGTGCCAGTTCATTGATCCTGTCAAGTCTTTTCTGCTTCATGAATGATCTCCTGAATTTATATTCTGAAATTATCTCCTGAAATTATCTTCTGAAATTATATCCTGAAATTTTGAACGAACTGCATAGAGGTGGTTCGGTGAGACACCGGGTGCCTGCCGGTTCGAACCGTCTGCCGTAACTGCTAATTACCTGAAACAGGACAGTCAGAACCGTCCCTTCGCGTCCCTGGCCGCTTGAAATGGGACAGTCGGAATCGTCCTTGGTGTCCCAAAATGAGTCAAACAGAACCGTCCCTCTTGACTCATTTGAGCTGGTCGAGGAAGGTCATTTGGGATGTGTCCCCGTCGGTGAGCATGCGGCGCAGGTCTGTGATCATCTGCGCGGCGATGTCGGGGGACTGGTAGAGGCTGCGCTGGACCTGCCAGACGTTTCCGTCCTGAACAGCCTTGAAGTCCGCAAGGAGGGCGGATTTACCGCACAGTTCCGTGATGCTCCTGACGGGATTTTCGATGGTAGCGTTGTAGATCAGATAGTCCGCGTCCTTGGCCGTATTGTAGAAGTCCTCCATAGACAGGCGCACCGAGGCGCTGTTTCCGCTCTTCTGGAGCAGGTCTTTGAAGATGTAGTTTCCGCCCGCCAGTTCGATCATACGCGGAATGTAGTCATCTGTTGCACGCACGATCACATTTCCGCTGGAGGAAATGGAAAAGAAGGCGACGGTCAGGCCGGTATCGGTATAGTTCTCAGCCTGCGCAAATTCCTTTTCCTGATCGGCAAAAAAGGCTTCTGCCTCTGTCTCATGGCCGGTCAGGACGCCGTAGAGGCGGACCCACTCGGTCCGGCCCAGGGGATGGCTCTCATTGCTGGAGGTATCGATGAAAACAGGGATTCCCAGTTCCTCGAGTTTTTCCTTGACCTCCGGGGAGTGCAGGATCATCATGGACTCCACTGCCAGGCTGCACCCTGAGGAGGCCAGCAGTTCATAGTCCGGGGCGCTGTATTTTCCGGCATAGACCATGCTTCCGTCCGCCAGTGCCTTTTTAGGGGCGTCGATGTACCAGCCGTCTTCCTTTGTACCGGTCAGTTTCACCTGGCTGATGGCGCCCGCCCCGTCAAACAGGGCCATGGAAGAGGTCGCCGCCACATAGATGTTGTCGAGGGGTGCCTGCAGGACTGTGATGGAGGCGGGAAGGTTTTTGAGAATTTTCTGCGAGGCATCAGATGTATCTGCGCCGGTCTTTTCCGGCAGGAGCAGGTACCGGCCGCTGTCGTGTACATCGATCAGGCGGTAGAGTTCCTCTGTGCTGCCGTCCGCAGGCTGATAGGTGAAAATGTCGAAGGTCTCCGCATAGACAGTTTCCATGGCGGAAACAAAGTTCAGGCCCTCCAGGGCAGGCGGTTGGGAAGTACTTTCTGACTTTGAAGACCGCTCTCCTGCTGCAGAACCATCTTCACCGTCGCTTTCACTGTCTGCTTCGCCGGCAGGGGAAATGTTTTCTCCGTTTTCTGTCAGAGTCTTTTCGCTGCTGTCTTCTGCTCCATCCTTTCCCTCTGCATCTTCCCCGGCTTCGTCTGCAGCCGGTTTTTCTTCCTGCCGGGTGAGACTGATAAAAATGGTGTACTCGATCTCATGGGGTTCGGACATGGCAGTTGTCAGGCCGCTGATCTTCATCTCCTCATCGAGGCGGACCGGAATGCGGAAGACGGAATTGTCTCTGTCCGCGTCATCGGCATTTTCCGGATCATACTGCACACCGTCGGCCTTGACCCACTCATAGTGGGGGCTGCTGAACTCGATCTGCGCCTGCGCGGCACCCTCCGTGAGTACTACTTCCGGGCAGGTGATCTTCACCTTTCCGGTGCCGCCCGAGACAGTAAACATGGTCGGTACATAAGTGCCGTCCTCAGGACCATCGACTGTCTCGCCGTCCGTATTTCCGGCTTCGGATCCAGGAGTCGTAGAATCAGCGTTTGCCTGCGCCCCCGCATCAACATTCTTTTTTGCAGGCGAGCAGGCATTGCAAGTCAGTATTATGAAAAGAATGATTGCGGTGACCGGAACAAATAATCTCTTTCTATTTTTCATCTGTCGTTTCCCCATGCTGACTGATTTTCTTTTCCGAGGGCAAGTGCCGCAGTGACCCCTTCCAGACTCTGCTTCTTTTCCAGAAGACAAGCCAGTCTTTCTCCCTCTTTTCCTGAATGCCCCGAATGGTCCATAGCCAGGCGCACTGCACTCCTTTCGCACACGCAGTCCACGCCGGTGACAGTGCGGACAAAGTCGGAGCTGCTGAAGGTTCCCGGCACCTGCCTGAGTTCATCAGACGTGTAAAAAGTCAGGGGCAGGCCCCATTTCTCTGCAAAAGCGCAGAGGCCGGCTTCCTCTTTTTTCAGGTCGATGGAAGCAATTCCCGAGACCGCCTGGCGGAAGACGCCGGAAGTCTGCAGGATCTGTAGCACTGCCTTCCGAACAGCCTCCGCAGTGATGCCTTTCCGGCATCCGATTCCAAGAGTAACGATCTTGGGGATCAGATAGAGGGCTTCCCTGCTGTCATCTGCTGCCTGCCGGAAGGAGACGATGATGTCCGCCCCGGCCCGATTCCCGGTCCTGCAGATGCCCTTTCCATAGTTCTCGAGCTTACTCCCGATGCCTGCGGAAGCTTCGCACTCTTCATCAAAAAAGATCTTCAGAGTCTCTCCCGCCAGGATGCGGGCGGAAATCTGTTTGGCCAGGATTCTGTCTGAAATCTGCAGGCCGTTTTCCACCGCAAAGACATCGACAGCAAAAAGGCCTCTGCCGTCGGTCGCGGTCGTGATCACGGGCTGTGCCCCCACGGCCTCCGCAAGCAGTCCGCACAGGCGGTTTGCGCCGCCGGCGTGGCCGGACATCAGTGAAATAACAAACCTTCCGCTTTCGTCCATGACCAGAACGGCGGGATCCCGGAATTTATCCTGCACAAAGGGTGCAATGCAGCGCACTGCAATTCCTGTCGCCGCAATAAAGATCAGGGCATCCGCTTGGTAAAACCATTCGGCCGCCGCATCAGACAGCTTCGGTCCGTCTTCAAATCCCGGCACGCGGGCACAGCGCCCCGTCTGCAGGATTTCCTTTTCCGGCAGGTGCTCTTGCAGGGCTGCAGCAGCCCGGCGCATGGTCTCAAAGCCCCGCTCCGTACACGCCAGCATGACGATCAGCCCGCTTGCTTTGCGGGCGTGCAGATCCTGAGAAGCTGCCTTTTTTCCGCATGTCATTGGCCGGCAGCCTTCTCTATTTTGAGGTGGATTTTGAGGCGGATCTGTCTGCTGCTCATCTTCCTTTGACTGCGTAGACAGAGTATTCTGTGTATGCTCTGCCTGCTGCATGGCGGCAGCGATCTCTTTGTATTTCCCGGTGATCTGCCCGTAGTTTTCCGGCAGATGGGGAATCAGGCAGCCTGTGCAGTCCTTGATCCCTTTTTCCGTGTAGCGGAAGTTTCCGCCGCAGCGGGGCCCGAGCATGTAGAGGGGACAATAGCAGAACAGGCAGCTGAAGCGGGCCGGGTCCGCGATCCGGTGGCAGGGAAAATATTCACATTCCGTATTCTGGAAAAAGGAAT
>CAMKEX010000036.1 GCA_946411695.1 uncultured Lachnospiraceae bacterium | reverse complement strand
TTGACCTCCCTGCCGTTTTTCTGCTCGGTGATAATGCGGCTGTTCATAAAGACCGTGCAGCGGCTTCCCAGAACGGCCGGGTGTTCTGCCTTAAAGGCGCGCTCCGCGATCTCCGTCGTGGAGACACCCATATTTTTCGCAAAGTTTTCCAGGAAAGAACCGCAGCCGGCGGAACAGGCCTCATTGACCACGATATCCGTGATGATACCGTCGTCGAGCCAGATCGCCTTCATATCCTGGCCGCCGATATCAAGGATAAAGGTTGCGTCCTCCAGGTATTTGGCGCTCGCCCGCGCATGAGCCACCGTCTCGACGATATGGGTGTCCGCGCGGAAGGCTTTGGCTGCCAGAAGCTCTCCGTAGCCTGTGGTCGCCATACCTCTGACATGGAGTGTGACGCCCTCCCGGGCGAACTTTTCCTCCATCTCAAGCAGGCCCTTTCTCAGCACCGAAATGGGATCGCCGCCGTTGTTGGCATAGAAGGAATAGAGGATCCTCTCCTTTTCATCCAGGAGAACAAATTTAGTCGTAGTAGAACCGCAGTCGACGCCCAGATAGCAGTCCGCACTGGTACCCGTGTCAAGCTTACGGAAAATATGCTTGTCTTCGTACAGAGGGTGGCGTCTGAGAAATGCCTGATACTCCTCCTCCGACGCAAAAAAGGGACCTGCTTTGGAACTCTCCTCCTCTACGTCCCTGCGTCCGATCAGAGCGCGGATCCTGTAGATGCATCTGTCAATGTCAAAGTTTCCGCCCGCTGCTGCCGGAGTGCCGGCATAGAGAGAAGCACCCAGCGCTACCATGAGCTCAGGCTGTTCAGGGATCAGAATATCCTCATCCTTGAGTTCCAGTTTTTCACGGAAAGCCTGGACCAGAGTCGGATGGAAGCACAGAGGACCGCCCTCAAAAATGATGGGAGGCGCCATGGTGAGTCCCTGGGCAAGGCCGCCGATGGTCTGCTTGGAAATGGCATGCAGAGCCGACAGGGCGATGTCTTCCTTACGTACGCCCTGATTCAGCAGAGGCTGGATATCGGTCTTGGCATAGACGCCGCAGCGTCCGGAGATGTCATAGAGCTGTGTGCCCCGTTCCGCCAGAGACTCGTAGTCCTCGGGCTTTACCTGCAGCAGCGCCGCGATCTCATCGATGAAGGCCCCGGTTCCTCCCGCACAGCTTCCGTTCATGCGCATATCCGAGACTTCCAGTCTTCCCGCCTTTCTGCTCCGGCGGAAAAAAATGACCTTCGCGTCCTGGCCGCCCAGTTCAATGGCTGTCCTGGCGGTCGGATAATATTTCATGACAGCAAGCGAGTTGGCCACAACCTCCTGCACAAAGGGCACGCCGGCCGCATCCGCAAGAGGTTTGGATCCCGAGCCTGTGAAGGCGATCTGCAGACTGCTGCCGGCAGGAATAGATTCCTTTCCGTGCTCCAGCAGCGTGCAGACGCTCCTCGCCAGCTCGGCGTGGTGCCTCGCATACTCACTATAGACGATCTCCTCATCTGACTGCCTCAGAACTACAATCTTTGTCGTTGTTGAACCCACATCCATGCCGATCAGGTATTCCTGTTTCTGATTCATTAAAAACGCCTTCCTGATATATTGCCAACATGCCGAATGACAGCATTTTTATGCGCCAAAACAAGGACCCGAAAAGGTCCTTGTACATTCTGTCTGAATTACAATCTTTAGGTGTTTCTATTATGCCTGATTTGGAACATATAGTCAAAATGATTCTAAATTGCAAGACCCGCGGCACCAAAAGGAAACCGCGGGTAACTCAAGCAAACTTATTCTGTATCCCATTCCATCAGAAACGTTACCGTACCATTTTCATCAGGACCGAAATCGCCGTCATTCCATGTGTAAGGTTTATCTTTGTAATAAAAAAGTGCGTAGTTTTCCCTTCCATTCCGGTTATCCGGCTGTCCGTACGACCAGTTCCGGTAGCTGCTGCCCGCCCCGTTCACCCAGTACCATTCATCTTCCGAAGCACTTCTGGTCAGACCAAAGTAAGCACTCTCATATCCGAGGGTGTTGAAAACATACTCGTAAAGAAACTCATTCAGTTCACTGTCTGTGATAACGGCAAGATGGCCTCCCAGACTCTCGCAGTAATTTTCTGCATCCCAGTAGGAAGATATGCTTTCACAGCTGACTTTGTCCGCATAATAACTATGGCCGCCATAGGCGATTGCATCCGGAGGAATGGTAACGGCAGATGAAGGGGGGGCCTCCTCCGCATAGGAGGAATCGTAATAAAAAGTAACCACATTGCTGCTTTCATCTGCAGAAAGGATTATTTCCTGCCGTGACGACAGCGCTATATAATCTGTAATCTGCGGTGCATCAACGACAATTACAGAACCTGCTGTCCCCGTATTTGTCGTTCTGCTGAGCAGATTTCCATTTTCATCCTCACAGTACACAACATATTTTACTGATACTGCCGCCTGTTTCGGGGCGGGAGCAGAATCCGCCGCTGGTGTATCGGCTGCATCCCTATCCGGATCAGAACCATCCGATGCAGCTGAAGGGGGATTGGATGCTGTGTCCGATGAAGGATTGGACGCTGTGTCCGATGAAGGATCGGCTTCTGTGCTGTTAGAACGAGCGGGCACAGCAGCATCTGAGGCCTGCTCAACAGCTGCAAGACGAAAAGCTTCGTCAACCATCGTATCTTTATTTTTATTTACAGTATATGACGCGGAAGATTCGAAAGCCGCAAACCCGTCGGCCTCAAATAAAAGAGTATAATCATTTGGCGGAAGCTCCAGATGAAAGCTCCCGTCGTCACCGGTCGTATCGGAATTCTCACGATCGGTATAATGTTTCCTGTCCTGATCGATCGCAGAAACTTTAACCCCTTTGAGACAGGTGCTGTCCGAGGCATCGACCACATTTCCTGAAAGAGTACCCGTTTTATCTGCAGAATTGGAGACCAGAAGAAAAATTAAAGCTGTACATGCCAGGAGTACTGTGACAAGAGCCGACACGATTATAATGGGACTTTTTCCGGAGTGCATAACAGCCGTCCTTTCTACGATTCTCGGAATAGACAAATACTTTTTTATATCATTTTTTATATAAATTTAAGATTACACCAAATCTGATAATAGTGTCAATGAGACTTATCAACAGTCCCTTCATGCAGGAAAGTAATGTTACTTATATCAAATCTGTATATGTGTTTCCTGAAGAACATGTGAAAGAACGAAAACATGTACATTATTCTTCCAAAAAATATAATCAGCAAATATAAATCTGTTTTCATATACAATTTTTTCTCAACAAATAGGCAGTCTAAAAAATCTATGGTATAATCTCGGAGAATTATCCATTCAGAAAGGCAGTATAACATGAACAAATATCGCGATTTTGACAACTATCTGAAGGAATATCCCTCCCAGGACGGATATTTTGGCAAATACGGCGGGAACTATCTTGAAGATCCGGAGCTGATCAAGGCCTTCAACGAATATGCAGAAGCCTATAACACGATCGCACAGTCGGCGCAGTTTATCGCAGAGCTTCGCCGCATCCGCAAGGATTTCCAGGGCAGACCCACACCGGTCTATCACTGCCAGAACCTCTCCAACCTGCTCGGCAGAACGCAGATCTATCTCAAGCGGGAAGACCTGAACCACACAGGCGCCCACAAACTCAACCACTGCATGGGTGAGGGCCTTCTGGCCAAATACATGGGCAAAAAGAAACTCATCGCAGAGACAGGCGCCGGCCAGCACGGCGTAGCCCTGGCAACGGCAGCAGCTTATTTCGGTCTCGAGTGCGACATCTATATGGGTGAAGTCGATATCGCCAAGCAGGCCCCCAATGTGACCCGCATGAAGCTGCTGGGTGCCAATGTCGTCCCGGTCAGTTTTGGCCTCAAGACACTCAAAGAGGCCGTTGACGCAGCATTCATGGCTTACTCCAGGGAATATAAGGATGCCGTCTACTGCATCGGAACCGCCGCGGGTCCCCATCCCTTCCCGCTGATGGTCCGCGACTTCCAGTTCTGCATCGGAGAAGAAGCAAGGGCACAGTTTATCGAGCAGACCGGTCATCTGCCGGATCAGGTCGCAGCCTGCGTCGGCGGCGGATCCAACTCCATCGGCATGTTCACCCCCTTCCTGGCAGATCCTGTTGAGCTCGTCGGTGTAGAGCCCCTGGGCCGCGGCCCCAAACTCGGCGACAATGCCGCTTCCATCACCTACGGCACAGAGGGCGTCATGCACGGCTTCAGGAGCATCATGCTGGCAGATGAAAACGGCGATCCCGCACCCGTCTACTCCAATGCCAGCGGCCTCGATTATCCCGCTGCAGGCCCCGAACACGCACTACTCCACGAGTTGGACCGCGTCAAATACACGACTGTCGATGACGAAGACGCCATTGAAGCCCTCTACCTGCTCTCCAGGCACGAGGGAATCATCCCCGCGATCGAGAGTTCCCACGCCCTCGCCTATGCGATCCGTGTCGCCAGGACCGGTGTCACCGGCTCCATCCTGGTCAACCTCTCCGGCCGCGGCGACAAAGACCTGGACTTCGTCGTAGAACAGTACGGCTACGGCGATGAGTTCCTCGCAGGGCTGGCCGCCAAACGGGCAGGGAAATAAAAAAACAGGCCGCATCCATGGCTAAACACATTAAAGCAGCGCACCCCCGATGAAACACCGGGTGTGCGCTGCTTTTTTGTGTCATAATCACAATGGGGCTATCGCATTAATGGGTGACCTCGCGCTTCCGAATCCGAAATCATGATCTGATTATTATATTGTCAGCAATCGATCACAGTTCGCGCATCCATTCGGGGCGGTAGCGGTGTCTTGCTTTGGCATCTTCGAGCTGCTCCAGCATCTCGGGGATGTCGTCATTGAAGACACCGGCCAGAGACACATAGTTGGAGGCGTGATTGGATCGGAAGATCGTGCCGGGGGAGTCGATCGCGTTGAGGAAAATCTCTGTTTCCTCCACGGTCTGATCCGCTGTCAGGAGCTTTCTCTCGCCGCGCAGCACTTCCTGGGCCATGGGAGAATCCTCGCGCAGCTGCAGAGACAGAATCGCGGCATACTCCGGATTCATCTCGTTGATCAGCTTTGCGCTTCCCAGGGCATGTTTTTCCATGCCCTCGGGTCCGCCCAGACCTGAGATCAGGGTCACGGAGGTCTTGATTCCGCAGCGCTTGAGCTTGCGGCCCGCCTCGATCAGCTCGGCGGCAGTCTGCCCCTTCTTGATCTGCAGCAGGATCTCGTCATCGCCGGACTCAGCCCCCAGATAGACCATCTCCAGGCCGGCATTTGCAAGCGCCCGCAGTTCCTCCTCGGACTTGCGGAGCACGTCCGAAGCCGTTCCGTAGGCTGTCACTCGTTCCACATTGGGAAAATGGTCCTTCACATAAGCCAGAAGTTCCAGAAGAAGCGGTGTCTTTACGATCAGAGCATCTCCGTCCGCAAAAAAGACCCTGCGCACATATTTACCGAACTCACGGCTGCATTCCTCAAGATCCGCAAGGATCTCTTCCCTCTTTCTGATGCGGAACTGCTTGCCCGTGTACATGTGACAGAAGGTACATGTATTGTGAGAACAACCGATTGTAACCTGTATGATCAGACTCCTGGCCTCACTGGGCGGCCTGTAAACGTCTCCCTCGTACTGCATTCACTTCCTCTTTTCTGCAATATTAATGTTTATTCATATCTCTCGTCGATGACTCGTTTTGTCTTCTTTTCACTTCTGGGCAGAACACCGACCTCGACGACCTTGACCAGCGGCGTGAAGCCAATCACGGATTTGACCTTCTTCGCGATGCTGTCCGCAAGCTTGAGGAACTCGACGTCGCCGGTTGTCTCGACGTAGAGACGCATGGTATCCTTGCCGTCCAGATGAGAAATGCGGATCTGGTATTCGCTGGAGACCTCGGGGAACTGGTGGAGAACTTCCTCGATCTGGGCAGGGAATACGTTGACACCCTTGATCTTCATCATGTCGTCGGTGCGGCCCTTGATGACGTCGATGCGGGGCCAGCAGCGTCCGCAGGTGCACTTCTCAGGAATGATCCTGGAGAGGTCGTGGGTCCTGTAGCGGATCAGGGGAGCGCCCTCCTTGACCAGGGTCGTGATGACGATCTCGCCCCACTCGCCGTCCGGAAGCGGCTTGAGAGTAACAGGATCGATGATCTCAAGATAGAGATAATCGTCCCAGTAGTGCATGTATTCGCTCTCGCTGCAGTTGATGCCGATACCGGGTCCGTAGATCTCGGTCAGGCCGTAGATGTCATAGAGCTCGATCCCCAGGATGCTGCTGATGCGCTCGCGCATGGCTTTGCCCCAGCGCTCGGAGCCGATGACGCCCTTTTTGAGCATGATTTTGTCCTTGATACCGCGCTTTTCAATCTCCTCTGCCAGAAGCAGGGCATAGGAGGAGGTGGAGCAGAGAACGGTGGACTTCATGTCCTGCATCATCTGGATCTGCTTGTTGGTATTTCCGGGTCCCATGGGGATCGCCATGGCACCGAGTTTTTCACAGCCGTTCTGGAAGCCGATGCCGGCGGTCCACAGACCATAGCCGGGCGTGATCTGGATGCGGTCTTTGTTGGTGATGCCCGCCACTTCGTAGCAGCGCTTGAACATCTCGCCCCAGTCGTCGACGTCCTTGGCGGTATAGGGAATAATAACGGGAAGACCTGTGGTGCCTGAGGAAGAGTGGATCCTGACGATCTCCTCCTCGGGTGCGGTCATCAGCCCCAGCGGATAGGCATCGCGCAGGTCATTTTTTTCGGAAAAAGGAAGATTTTCAAACTCTTCTGCCGAATGGACGCTGGTAATATTCTTTTCCATCAGCTTTTTGCCGTAAAAACTTCCCGCGCTGACCAGCGCCTTAATCCTGTCGTTTACCTGAGCCAACTGTTTTTCATTGATTTTCATTAAACATTCCCCTCTACAGCACGAAAAATCATTCCGCTGCTGTCAGAAATTCAAGACTTGCTCAGCCTGTCTCAGTTCAGATATTTGCTGAAGATGACAATTACAATAGATGATATATAAATAAATGACGGACCGGCCGTAAGCCAAAGCCGTTTACTGTTTCTATTTTATATATTCTATATATTCATATATTTTTGCTGATCTTTTCCTGCCTTTTCTCAGCTTTCTGTCAGCCTTCACGGTCTGAAAAAAGCCGGAGCTTTCGGATCATTTTCTCAGCTTTCTGTCAGCTTTCAAGGTCTGTAAAAGCCGGAGCTTTCGGATTCTTTTCTCAGCTCTCCGTCAGCTTTCACGCTCTGTAAAAGCCGAAGGCTTTCAGATTCATTTCCATGAAAGCCGGTTTAATCAGGCGGTCCATGGCTTTTTTGATGTCGTCCTCCGTAAGTCCGATCTCTCCTGTCCGAATGGCAGCTCCCAGAAGGACCATGTTCAGGATCCTGGGAGAGCCCAGTTCGTCAATGGCGGCCTGGCCGTCGACGACCAGAAGCTTTTCAGGGGCAAGGTTTTCCCTGAGGTAGGCGATCATTTCCGTCCCGTCATAGGAGGATCCGGTCAGGGTGGCCGTGGTGGGCTTGACCGGTCTGCAGTTTGTGATCACAGTTCCGCCGGGTTTGAGATAGTGCAGCATGCGGACTGTCTCTCCGGGCTCAAAGCCCAGGATCACATCTGCCTGTCCGCTCTGCAGCAGGGGGGCGTGCATGGAATCTCCGATCCGCAGATTACTGAAAACATTTCCGCCGCGCTGGGCCATGCCGATGGTCTCGGCACTCATGACGCGCAGTCCCTTTTCCATGGCTGCCGCCGCGATCAACTTGGAGGCGAGGACGGTGCCCTGTCCGCCGACTCCGCAGAGAACGATATTTTTATTCACAGTATTACTCATTTGCCGTCACCTCCCATCGCGCCGATGGCCTTGACCGGACAGAGTTGAGCGCAGAGACCGCAGCCGGTGCAGAGACCGGGGTCAATGCAGACTTTACCGTCGTTGATCACGATGCCGGGGCAGCCGATCTCTTTGATGCAGCGCTTACAGCCAATGCACTTGTCCTGATCGATCGTGAGCGCCTTATCAGGTTTTACAATGGCAATACAGGGCGACTTGAAGATGATAGCCTTGACACCCTTCTGCTCAGAGGCCCGCTTCACGGCGTCCACTGCCTTATCCAGTTCCAGAGGATTGACAGTCTCTACAAACTCCAGGCCGATCCCCTTCAGGATCGCTTCGATGGAGACCTTGCTGACAACCTCTCCCATCATGGTCCGGCCCGTGCCGGGATGGGGTTGATGGCCGGTCATGGCCGTGGTGGAGTTGTCCAGGATGATGACAGTCATCTCCGCCTGATTGTAGACTGCATTCACGATGCCCGTGATGGCAGAAGCAAAGAAGGTGGAGTCTCCTACGAAGGCGAAGGCGCTGGTATCGGGCTCCGTCCGGAAGACACCCTGGGCGATGTTGATGCCGGCGCCCATGCAGAGGCAGGTGTCGACCATATCCAGAGGCATGGCATTGCCCAGTGTATAGCATCCGATGTCGCCGCAGAAGATGGTCTTTTTGCCCTTCATAGCCGTCTTGACTGCATAGAAAGAGGCTCTGTGGGGACATCCCGCGCACAGGACCGGGGGTCTGACCGGAATCGGAGGCGGAGCAGGCAGATCTGCTTTTCCGGCAGGTGTCCTTCCAAGGAAGCTGTCCAGATATCCCGCAACCAGATTGGGGGAATTCTCTCCCGCAGTCTCTGTATCGCCGGTGAGCTTGCCCTTCACCGTGACATTCAGGTGATATTTGCCTGCGATATAGACCAGTTCCTTTTCAATGACGGGATCCAGTTCTTCGATGACCAGGACCTCGTCCAGCCCCTCCAGGAAACGGACAGCCAGCTGCTCGGGGAAGGGGTGGGGCGTCGCCACTTTCAGGATCCTGGGCGCGTCGGCAGCTTCACTGAGGTTATCCAGGGTCAGCGCCAGGCTGATGCCGCCCGCCGCGATGCCCTTCTTCACGGGCTGGTCTTCCTTTGCATAAATGCCTTTTTCCGCGATCACAGCGTTCCTGCTGTATTCGGAGAACACTCCGGACAATTCGACATTTCTGGCTTCGATCTTCTTGTGATTGTCGTAGGACAGGCGGGGGAAGATGACCCAGCGGGAGGTGTCTTTTTTAAATCCGTCCGCCTGGTGATGAAGGTATTCGTCCTCATCTTTGACCTCAATCGACGCATAGGCGTGACAGATCCTGGTCGTGGGACGGAAGAATACGGGCGTGCCGTACTTTTCGGAAAATTCAAAAGCCTCCTGGATCATTTCATAGGCTTCCTGCACAGAGGAAGGATCGAAGCAGGGAAGCTTACTGAAATATGAATAATGACGGGTATCCTGTTCTGTCTGCGAGGAGATCGGACCCGGGTCGTCGGCGACCAGGATGACCATTCCGCCTTTGACACCCACATATTCAAGGCTCATCAGCGGATCCGAGGCAACATTGAGACCCACCTGCTTCATGGTAACGAGGGCTCTGGCGCCTGAATAGGCCGCGCCGGCTGCTACCTCCATGGCAGACTTCTCATTGACAGACCACTCGACATAGGTATCCTGCGTGCGATATTTCGCAACGGTTTCCAGCGCCTCCGTGGATGGCGTACCGGGATAGCCGGCAACCAGGTTCACACCTGCCGCGATGGCGCCGCGGGCGATTGCCGCATTTCCCATGAGGAACTCTGTGTGCATTTTTACTTCCTTTCCAGACCCCGCCAGCGAATAAAGAACTGCTGTCCGGAGCAAAACCATTACTATCAGATTCAGATACAGAAGGACTCTGCTTCCTTTTGGGCAAAACAGACTGATCTGTATTCTACTTTCATGTGCGATATCGGATCATTGTACAGGACTTGATATTTTTCAGAAGAGATATACACTTTATCGCAGAAAAGCATACGCTTAGTATACTCCCTTGTCAGAAACCATGCAATCAAAAAGGTTTTGAGCCACAAGGGACGGTTATGAGTCATAAGGGACGGTTCTGAAAAACTCATTGCGTGCAATGAGTTTTTCAGAACCGTCCCTCTTGACTCATAACCGTCCTTCTTGACTCAGTATTATCTTCTGATTCGCTTTCGGCTGGAAGTGATGGCGCGCTGGGGACATACAAGAAGACAGAGGTGGCATCCGACGCACTTTTTACCGTCCAGGATGGGTCTGCGGTCTTCTCCCATGCGGATCGCCTGGTGGCCTCCATCAGCGCAGGAGATGGAGCATCTGCCGCAGCCTATGCAGCGGTCCCGGTGGAATTTGGGGAAGATCACCGTGTCGCGCTCCAGGACCTCCGTCGTGTTACTGACATAATCCAGGGCAAGGCCCCTGATCTGGCTGACATTGTCCAGTCCCTTTTCCGCCAGGTAATAATTGAGGCCGGATTTCAGGTCTTCAATAATGCGGTAGCCGAACTGCATGACCGCCGTGGTGACCTGAACGGTCCCGGCGCCGAGCAGCATGTATTCCAGGGCATCGGACCAGTTCTCGATGCCGCCCATGGCGCTGATGTGCAGGTCTTCAAGCGCCGGGTTCTGTCCCAGCTCCGCGATAAAGCGGAGAGCGATCGGTTTGACCGCGTTGCCGCTGTAACCTCCGACCGCGGACATTCCGTGCACGGCAGGTGCGGAGATATAAGTGTGACGGTTGACATCAATGATGCTCTTGATCGTGTTAATAGCGGCGATCCCGTCTGCCCCGCCGCGCATGGCAGCTTCCGCCGCCGGGCTCATTGCCGCCACATTGGGGGTCAGCTTGGCAAGTACAGGGATTTTCGTTCCCCGCTTTGCGGCAGCCGTATAGCGCTCCACAAGTTCGGGAATCTGACCGATGTCAGATCCCAATCCCCCCTCCATCATATTGGGGCAGGAGAAATTGAGCTCAACGGCGTCTGCGCCGTTCTTCTCGCAAAGGCGCGCCAGCTCCTCCCATTCGGCTTCGTCCTGTCCCATGATCGAGGCCAGGATAAACTTCGTGGGGTAATCTTTCTTCAGCCTGCGGAAGACCTCCATGTTCTCCGCAACGCTGTGGTCTGAGAGCTGTTCGATGTTTTTAAAACCGATGATATTCCCTTCGGCGCCCGTGATGGCGGAGAAGCGCGGAGAAGCCTCGTGGATCTCGAAGGAGCAGATGGTCTTGAAGGCCGCTCCTGCCCAGCCCGCCTCAAAGGCCCTTGCGCACATATCATAGGTGCTTGCCACAACAGAGGAGGACAGAAAGAAAGGATTCTCCAGCGGGATCCCGCACAGTTCTGTTCGAAGCCTCTCTTCTGTCTCAGGATAAGGAATCTCCAGCTGCGGCTTCACTTCATCATGGAGTCTGGTCATCAGCGCCCTGACCGGCACCTCATGCGGGCGGACGCAGGCTTCCTCGCAGGGGGCGGAACATTGCACGCAGGGATTCTCAGCGGGCAGACCATCCGCAGCCCGCAGCTCATTATCGAACCAGATGCTTCTCAAAATCCGGGCAGGATCAATCTTTCCGCAGGCTTTTGTACAGGGGGCATCTTTGCACAACACACATCTGACCATGTCAGACCGAAACAGTTTCTTCTCAAACATTTCAGCCTCCTCCTTTGAAAAAAAAATATTAAATCACCGGGGGCGGTTCAATTATTACATAAGCGGTGCCGCGAGCCGCAGAAGCATCTGTCCGAAGCGGAGGAAAGCGCCGCGTCCTCTGGCATAATAATCTGTCACTTCCCTGCATTGGTCAAAGGTTCTGATAAAGTCATACTTGGTTTCCATGACGGCATCGTTGCCGGCATACAGACAGCCGTTTTCAAAGTGGTGGTAGAGACTGCGGTAGTCCATGTTGATCGTGCCGCAGGTGGCGACCATGTCGTCCGAGACACACATCTTGGCGTGGCAGAAACCGGGCGTAAACTCAAAGATCCTTACGCCGCGCCGCGCAAGTCCGTTGTAATAGGAACGTGTCAGGCTGTAGACCATCTTTTTGTCCGGGATTCCGGGAGTGATGATCCTGACATCCACACCGCGCATGGCGGCAAGAGACAGAGCGTGGTTCATCTCATCCGTGATGATCAGGTAGGGAGTGATATACCACACATAGTTCTGGGCAGCTTCCGCAATGCTCATGTACACATCTTCACCCACGGCGATGCCGTCCATCGGGGAGTCCGCGTAGGGCTGGACAAAGCCCTCAGCGCCCTCAGCAGGGGGAGAAACAAGGTATTTGGAAAAATCCCTGTCGTCTTCATCGTGTTCACTGATGGCATTCCACATCTCCAGGAAGATGGCTGTCAGACTCTGCACGGCATCACCTTCGAGGCGGATACCTGTATCCTTCCAGAAGCCGTAAGGTTCTGTCCTGTGAAAATATTCGTTTGCAAGATTGTATCCGCCGGTGAAGCCGACTTTGCCGTCGATCACGGTGATCTTGCGGTGATCGCGGTTATTGAGGAAGAGATTGAGGCCGGGAATGAAAGGGTTGAAAACACGGCACTGCAGGCCGTGGGCCCGGGTCCTTTTGACAAAGTCCATGTTGACAAAGCCAAGGCTGCCCATATCATCGTAAAAAACACGCACATCCACGCCGGCTTTGGCGCGCTCCTCAAGAATCTCCAGCATCTCATGCCAGGATTCCGCATCCTCAATGGCATGATACTCCATGAAAATAAAGCGCTCCGCCTTTGCGAGTTCTTCCTTCTGGGCTTCAAAACCCTTCAGTCCGTCATCATAATAAGTGACCTTGGTATTTTCATAAACCGGATAACCGGCATTTTTCCGGATGTAATGGACGACACCCCCGAACCTGCCGTATCGGGATTTCATGCGGCGTTCCGCCTCGCTGTTGGCAGGCAGCATGGGAAGCAGGATCTTATCGATCTCCACATAGCGTCTGCGCATTTTCATGGTGTGGCCGTTCAGGCCGATCAGAAAATACAGGACCGTTCCCACAACGGGCAAAAGCATGATCAGCATGATCCAGGTCATACGAATGGATGCTGTCTTGTGACTGCCATAGATGACAAGGACCAGTAAGATTGAAATGATATGCAGAACAACGTAGATCCATCCCGCCTTGGAGCCTGCGTAATGCAACAGCAGGAAAATGACGATCACTTCGATGAGAATGGACAAAAGGACCAGAATCATCCGGGCCACTCCGTTCTTGACAGCGGCCTTCGATTCCATTCTCTCATCTTTACCATTGTCAGGGACTGCCTGTTTCCTGTCCTGTGTCTGATCCCGGTTCATTTCTTTTTGCTGCGCGCTGTTGTCGTTCATTTACGTTACTCCTCCTTCACAGATACCTGCAGCCTCCCGGCTCACAAGCGGGTCCCGAAAAATACTTGTGACCATAGTCTCGCGTTCACAAACATGTATGAATCAACTTGGCAGTCCAATGTAAACACACAGCGGTCAAAATCTGATACAGATACAAGACAAAGATTCGTTCAGAATCTGCGGAAAACCATTTCCTTGGTGGCGATCAGCTTGTCCGCCATGCAGACAAGGGCTGCTTCCCTGGACTTCGGCGGTGTAAAGAGGGTCAGCGGCCACATATGGGATCTGATAATATTTCTCTCTTTGTCGGTAATGCCGAAATCCTTCTCCGCGTTTTTTTCCGCGATCCAGGGATGCCTGGTGCCGTGACGGTAGGCTTTGACCGCATCGATGCGTTCATCCAGCACGCTGTACTGGTAATAGTCATGCAGCAGCGCTCCTCGGGCAAGTTCCTTCTCATCGATGTCCCATCCCAGCTTGTTGGAAAGTTCAAAAGCTGTCTGTGCCACCCTGATGCTGTGTTTGAGCGTATTTGTTCCAAAGTGCTGTTTGTATTTGCTCATGCTGCGCACTTTCTCATCCGACAGCAGCTTTTCCATCTCGCCGTAAAAAACCCTGTCATCATTGACGTGCTTATCTGTTTTCTTCCCGGTCTTATCCTTCACGATACACCCTTTTTGGTTTGTCAGAATTTTGTATTTGTCAGCAATTTTTATTTGTCAGATTTTTTTATTTGTCAGACACTTTTTTCTCTTTATCAACGCTGCGCACAATGACGGTCATCCCGTTTTCATCCATCTCCCGCTGGACCTGTTCGTTCACAAAGGCCATCATGGTCATCGAACCGGAAACCGGTGCATAGCAGTCCAGCGCCGTGATCGCGCTGAATTCCGCATCCATCTTGGACAGCTCCTTATCGTTCATATCCGATGTGTCATAGGCATCCAGGAAATCCTGCCTTGTCTCGAAGAGCTTGAATCCAAGCGCCTCCAGCCTCTGATCCCTGGCCTCTATAAACTTCCTGTCCTGTTCCGAATCCGTACTCACCAGATCTGCCCAGAAGGTCTCCTCAGAAGGGAACATGTCCGACAGATAGTTCAGAGCAGCCTCTGAGACAGGTTTCATACACCGCACACCGTTCTCGCTGTACCAGTAGCCGAACCGGATACCGTTGTCATCCGAAAAAACAGTCCCGTTGTAGCGGATCCTGACCAGAGCCGTGTCGGAGGGATGATCCTGCTGACTGATAAAAGTCTCTGTGCAGATATCTACAAACCTGTCTGTCTCATGCAGAAAGACAGAGATGCATTTATAATTGATCGACCAGTTGAGTACGTCGAACACGCCAATCGTCCTGCTGTCGGCGTGGGTGCATTGTCCGTCTTTCATCTCAAACATATCAAAAATATATTTGTACATGTCCGAATCGAAAGGGGTCCCGTCCTGAACGAGGCTGGCCGTGCTCCGCTCCCTGCGAAGCGTCAGGAGTTCATCTGCGCCGTCAAAATCATAATCGTGAACATACGCAACAAGCATTCCCCCGTCCTTGTCTGCCTCAAAAGGCGATTCCATGCTGGTAAAGTATTCCTTTGTGTCGATCCTGAAGGTCTCCCTGCCCTCCTTCAGGACCCCGTATTTCTTTTCCAGTTCCTTCACCTTATTTCCAAAAACGGCCGCCGCGTCTGTCCGGGCGCTCTCCTTCTGCGAGGCACAGACCCTTCCCTGCAGAGTTCCTGCAGCCAGTACTACTGCAAACATCAATCCCAGCAGCCTCTTCACTGTTTTCATTTTCCTCACCTCTGAATCCTGATTTCGCGACACAAGTGACGGTTCTGACTGTCCCGTATCCTGTTCTGGGACAGCCGGAACCGTCTCCGTGTCCTGCCGGAATATAGATCCTTATCTTCTGATATTCACCGGAATTCCCAGTATTTCATCCTGCCCCACACCGCCTGCATCTACTATATACCAGGCGGATGTCGCAGTATGGGCTGTATCGTCGCCCTCATCAACCGTTTCGTAGAGGTGGATGGTATAGGTTCCGTTATCATTGACTGTATAATCCGCCACGGGGGGATAATAGTTATAGGCCCGGCTGTAATAGCCCTGTGCCATGCGGCAGAGAATGAGAGGAAGGCTTTTTCCTGCCGAGGCACCGTCCCTGGCAGCCATCTCATAACAGCCTGTCATGATGCTGCTGTCTGCACCTCCTGCGAGAGACTTTTCGTCGCGCACGGCAGAAAGGACAGCTTTCCCGTTTTTAAAGGTGACAGAAAGCAGCGCAAACTGGGCCGTAATGTCATGGCCCTCTTCGTTTCTCACCATATTGAAGATCACGGTATCGCGGTATGCATAGGCATTCTCGAGCGGAAGCTGATAGACCTCTTCATGATACTCGGGATCCCCTGAACGGAACATGCAGTGGAGCTTCAGATCATCACCGCCAAGATCAAGCCAGTACTTCATCGTACCGTTTTCCAGCTGGTATTCATAGGCCCCTGCAAGCTTGTCACTCTCATCCGCGTGGAAACTGCTGCTCCCGGAAACACTGCCTGCCTCTGTACTCTGATCCGATGTGCTTTTATCTGATGTGCTTTTATCCGATGCACTTTTGTCTGATGTGCTTTTATCGGATGTATTTTTACCAGATGAATTTTTGTCTGTTTTACTTTTGTCAGTTGTACTTTTATCTGATGCGCTTTTGTCTGTTTTGCTTTTGTCAGTTGTACTTTTCTCACTTGCTGCGGCAGCGGAGGCAGACACAGCTGCAGTCCCTGCGGGTACGGCTAATGCCGTACTGACAGCCATACAGCATACAATCATCCCGACAAGCAATCTACTTCTCTTTTTTCTCATTTCTTCCATATCTATATCTATCCTTATTCATTTATTTTGTCTTCCCGGATCTTGATCCGCTTGCACGACATACGTCTATATTGTACCATAAATGAACCTGCCGCAAAACCACTGCGGCCCATTGCGAAAAACACCGAAAATACACTCTGCCGGTCAATATATTCTGAAAAACACGTCAAAGCAAGTACCCGGCGGACAGTAACGAACACACAGTAAAAAAACCGCTTTCTTCGTCCAACAATTGTTTTTTATCCAATTTCACTTATAATAGAATACAACAGACATCCACAGTTAAATCAAAAAAAGACAGTAGATGATCACCGCAGCTGCCCAGGAGGGGAATAACCTATGACGGCAAAAACAAAAAAATTTCTGGCTTTTCTCTTGTTACTGACCATCATCTTTTCCATGACTGTCATAAATGCGGCAGGCGCAGGCAGTTCCCCGGAAGTGTACGGGAATTTCCGAAATGTGAGGTCCGGAAAAATCGGGGTGGATACCCTGTATCGCAGCCAGCACCCGGCCAACGGCAGCTTCCGTTCCAAATTTGCCAACCAGCTTGCCGAGGAATACCATATCCGGGCAGTGCTCAACCTCTCTGACTCAGACAGCAGCCTGAATGCCTATTTCAGGAAGAATAAAATCAGCAGCACCTACTACTACAGGACTCTGTACAGCAACGGAAAGGTATACACTGCAAATCTGAGTCAAAAACATACCAGTTCTTCGTATAGAAAAAAGGTTGCCGGCGGCCTGAAATTTCTCGCCAAAAACAAAGGCCCCTACCTGATCCACTGCGAAGTCGGCAGAGACCGCACGGGATTTGTCATACTGCTGCTGGAATGTCTGATGGGTTCTTCCTACGATGCCATGCTCAGCGATTATGCCATATCCTATGTGAATGTAAATCATTACTCCCAGGAGAAGGCAAGGCAGAAGGCAATCTCCTGCCTGGGCGAGGAATTCAGTTATATGACGGGAAAGAGCAGGAGCACAAACTGGCGCCAGGTGGATCTGGCCCAGCATGCTATGAATTACATGATCAAAGGAGGAATGACCTACGCTGAGATCTCCGCACTCAGGAAAAACCTGGGTCGTTCCGACTTTATCTGCTCCAAAACCATGCCCAACAGTCAGGATTACAAATTCACTGAAACCGAAAATGCCGGTTTTGAGCTGTCTCCGGAGCTCCTGACCTCTCCGTCATTTTAAAGAAAACCTCTGACGGAATCCTGACAGAATCTTTGATGGGATCCTGATGGAATCTCTGACGGGATCTCTGATGGGATCTCTGACAAAATCCTGACGGTTCCTGTCCACTATTGTGACTGCCATTGAATACGCCTCAGACACATGCCCGATCATGTGCCTGAGGCGTTTTTTCGTCTGAAAAACAGCCTAAACCGTGAAGAGTCACGAGCGGATAATACGCTCCAGTTCCTTTAAAACCCCCAGTTCGCTGTAGGAAGCGGCAATGAAGTCAGCCCTCTCCTGTACCTCTGGGCGGGCGTTCGCGACTGTTGCCGCAATACCTGCCGCGTCAAAGGCGGGCAGGTCGTTCATGTTGTCTCCGAAATAGAGGGTCTCCTCCTTTTTGACCCCCAGATAGTCCTGCAGAAAAGCCAGGGCTGCTCCTTTTCCCCCATCGGGTGAGCAGAGGTCAATCCACTGTTTCCCCGAAGCAGCCATCTTCAGGTCCCTGTTCCAGTGGGAATAGAGAAAATCTGCGCATACCTCCTCACAGTTTTCACAGAAGATTGTGAACTTCAAAACATTTTCATGCAGCAGGTCCATCAGGTCCGGGACATTTTCGATGGAATACCGGTAGCTGTCCCGCAGTATTGAAAAGACTCTGCTGTCCTCGCCGCTGTCCACATAAGTGACTTCGGGGAAAGAGACCACCGCCGACGCTCCTTCAATGGCCCGCATATCCTGCAGAAGGGTCACATAATAATCAGGATCAACTGCCCAGCTCCGCAGGATCCTGTCTTTTGTCCGTACCAGAGTCCCGTTCTCTGCAATAAAATAAATATCTTCCGCCACCGGTGCCAGCAGCTGCTGCATGCTGTGAAACTGCCGTCCGCTGCAGGCACAGAAGGTGATGCCTTTTTTCTTTAATTCCCTCACTGCGTCATAATATCCGGGGTGGATGTAATCCGAACTGTCAGGGACCATTGTGCCGTCAATATCACTGGCTATCAATCTGATCATAAAACTCCAGCTGTGTCCTTTCCTGCAAATTACTATTAACAATCGATCCGTCAAAAGCATCGCACCGGCTGTCTCTGCCACCGCACCACTGCCGCAAGGGCATCCTGATCCCGGGGCTTTAATCAGCGCTTCAGATACTGGGCCGATACAGGGAAATCAAAATAGACATCCGGATAGGGTTCGTCCTTCAGGGTGAAATGCCACCACTCGGTGTCGAAAGGCACAAATCCGTTTCTGACCATGACTTGCTGCAGCATCATGCGGTTCTCATACTGTTCTTCTGTGATCCCCCGGTAATCCGGATGTGAGATTTCACTGAAGAAGTCAAAGGGTGCGCCCATATCCAGTTCTTTTCCTGTCCGCATGTCAAACAGTGTCAGGTCGACTGTGCTGCCCCGGCTGTGGCTGGACTGACTCGCAATATAGCCCTTTGAAAAGAGCTCCTGCTTCTCCAGCTCCGGATAAAAATAGGGCTTCATCCGCAGATCAGTATCTTCTATCCCCCAGAAGACAAAGTGCTTTACCGCCCGCGCCGGCCGATAGCTATCATAGATTTTCAGACGGCAGCCCTGCACATTCATCTCATTGCTCACAGTTTTCAGAGCACGGGCTGCCTCTTTGGTCAGGAGCGCGCAAGGCTCCTCATAACCGTCGATCCTGTCCCCCACAAAATTATAGGTCGAATAATACCGGATCTCCTGAATGATCCCGGGCACATACTCTGCCAGCACCACAAAATCAGAGGAGTCCATAATCACTTTCTGTTCATAATCAGATGCCATTATTATCAATCTCCACTTAACAGTTTTTTTCTTCCCTGTGCAAAACCGCAGACGATTCCCGAATACTATACATCATACCCAAAGACCCGGGTCCCCGGAACCTTATTCCTGCATAAGTCTGCTGACATAGGTTTTCAGTTCCTCAAAGCTTCCGTTCGGATACACGGAGATATCCTCCCCGCTCTTGTTGATCAGGCAGTCCGTGAGAAGGAAGACCTTCATCCCCAGCTCTGCCGCAACCATATCTTCTCCCACGTCGTTGCCCACCATGAGACAGTCCTCCCCCTGCAGGCCTGCGCGGCGGAGCACTTCCCGGTAGTAATCAGGATTCGGCTTGCACCAGCCGATATTTTCATAGGTAGTGAAAAACTCAAACTCCTCCGGTTCCAGACCTGTCCAGCGGATGCGGGCCTGCGTTGCGACCGCGGGAAAGAGCGGGTTGGTCGCCAGCGCTACCCGCAGCCCCCGGTCCCTGATCCAGCGCACCGTTTCTGCCGCCGCAGGATTATAGCCGCAGAACTGCTTGGCGCCCTCAAACTCGTTGGCGTAGAATTCGTCGAAAATCCACTTATCATTTAAAGCTTTCTCTCCGTAATTGGCGACAAAATCCTCCCAGAAGGCATCCTCATTTTTGCAGTGCCCGTCGTTTTTGACCATAGCCGCAACGCCGTGCCAGATGGCCCTGACCAGAGATTTCAATTCATATCCGCAGGGCGCGGCCTTTGCTGCGAGCATTTTAAAATAGCCGCCGGTAAACTCATCCATATCCATGGGGAGCAGTGTTCCGTCCAGATCAAACATTACCATTTTAATTGACATATAAAACTCCTGTCATAACCAGACTCTGCGCCTGTATCTATCTTTTATTTCTTTAAATATGAATATGTGCTTTTTTTAAAATCTGATTTGCCTTTTCACTCAAGGCGTTCCGATGCTTTTTCCTTTTTGTTACTTTTTCATCTGCTCATCCGCCCACTTATAGACCGATTCCAGAGCCGGGATCAGAGTCCTCCCCCTCTCCGCCAGGGAGTACTCCACCGTCGGAGGGATCGTGCTGTACTGCTTGCGGGTGATAAACTGATCCTGTTCCAGTTCCCGCAGGCATTTGGTCAGCATGGTCGCGGTGATGCCGACGACTTTCCTCTCCAGTTCCTTGTAGCGAAGCGTCTGGTTTTCCGCATCCGCAATGTACCACAGGATGGGAAGCTTCCACTTCTGCCCGATCAGATTCATCGCATACAGGATCGGACACTCCGTCTCATAGATATTCTCGTCTTTGGGCAATGGTTTTACAGCCATCAAAAACCTCCGTATTTATCCATTACTATATTTTCTATAGTGGCAAAGAATAATCTTCCTTCTTGTTTTTTCATTTCTGCTCATTATAATTGGGCATACCTGATTTGTAAAGATGTAGATGAGTCGCAGGGGACGGCTCCGATGAGTCAAGGGGGACGGCTCCGATGAGTCGCAGGGGACGGTTCTGTCTGACTCATTTTCCGGGAAAATGAGTCAGACAGAACCGTCCCTCGTGACTCATCGCGAGAACCGTCCCTGGGACTCATCCGGCAGTCTGAACGCAAATGGAGAAAAATGCCATGAAAAAGATATTTGAACAGAAACAGCTTAAAAATCTCACCCTGAAAAACCGCCTTGTCCGCTCCGCCACCTGGGAGGGGATCGCCCATCCGGACGGCAGTGTGACAGAGGAAGCCTATGCCATATATGAAGAACTGGCAAAAGGAGGTGTCGGTGCCATCATCACCGGCTTCACCAGTGTCGCTCTTGACGACTACTATTTCGGCGGCATGATGCGCCTGTGTGACGACGCCCTCATTCCTCAATACAAAAAGCTGACCGATCTCATCCACGCAGAGGGATGTCCCGTCATCACGCAGCTGGCCCTGGGCGCGTATTACCGGCCGGTAAACGGCCGCTGGCTGCAGGTGGAACCCGATCATATGTATTCCGATGAAATCCGCCTGGTAATCAATGAATTTATTGCTGCGGCTGTGCGTGCCGAAAAGGCAGGCTTCGACGGCGTCCAGATCCACGGGGCGCATTTCTTCTTCCTGAGCCGCTTCATCAGCCCCGCTGTCAACCACAGGACCGATGAATACGGAGGATGCGTCGAAAACCGCGCCCGGATCCTGCTGGAAATCCTGCACGGGATCCGCAGGGCCGCGCCGCAGCTTCATATCACCATCAAGATCAACTGCAATGACTTCACCTACGGCGGACTCACCCGGGTGGAAAGCCTCTCCGTCTGCAGACTGCTGGATCAGGCCGGCATTGATTCCATCGAGGTCAGCGGAAACGGCACATCCGTGGGCGGGATCAAAGCCCATGTCAACGAGGGATACTTTGTACCCGCCGCAGCAGCGATTGCAAAGGCCGTCAGCTGCCCTGTCATCGTCGTGGGCGGCTTCCGCAGCCCGGACACCATGGAGCAGGTCCTGAACAGCACGGAGATTGAACTGATCTCCCTCTCCAGACCCCTCCTTCGGGAGCCCGATCTTCCCGCGAAGATGAAGGCTGATCCCGCCACTGTTTCCAAATGTGTCTCCTGCAACGCCTGCTATTCCTCACAGGCCCATAAATGCATTTTCAGAGGGAGGGAAAAAGAATGATACAGTCGCGTAACATTGCTGCGTCAGGAAAGAAAAACCTGATGTTCCGGCTGAATGTTCCGACCGAAAGGGGTTCTGTCCTGAACGGCGTCCTCTTCCGCCCTGAGGAAAAAAAGACGGTGGACACGGTCATGATCGCCATCACCGGAATACACGGAAACTTCTATTCCAATCCCTTTTATTACAACATCGGAAATACCCTGAACAGCGATAATATCGATTTCATCTATGCCCAGACTAACGATGCCTTCGGTGAGATCGAGACTGTGAATGTGAAAACGGGCAAAAAAGAGCTCATAGGCTCCTGGAACGAGCGGTTCTCCTATACGGATGAAGATATCGACGCCTACCTTTCCTTCGCGGAGGAGGAAGGCTACAAACACATCATCCTGGCGGGCCATTCCCTGGGGGCCAACAAGGTGATCTACTACCTCTCCCGCCATCACGATCCTCGCGTGGAACACTTTTTCCTGCTCTCGCCGGCCAACCTGACCTATATGATGTCCGGCGTGACACAAAGAGAAAAAAAGGCCATCCTGGACCAGGTCAATCGCGGCGGCGGAGATCAGATGCTGCCCTTTCCCTTTATGGGATGGGTGACATGCATCGCCAATACCGCCTACGACTGGCAGTTCTCCGGCCTTCTCAATAACGTCCACACGGCAGCGGACGGAGACTTCTCACAGGCGCAGCAGATCACCCACACAGGCGCCCTCCTTGTCGGTACCTACGACAATTTTACAGACGGCGATCCGTCGGATTTTCTGCGCAATCTCAACAACCATATACCGACTGCGAAACAGAACAAGCTCATCTTTATAGAAAAAACCGGCCACACCTACCAGATGAAAAACCAGAAAGTGGCTGACGATATCCTTCACCAGCTGCAGGAATGGAGGTCTGCCTGATGCCTTTTATCAAAATAAAAACCAGCTGTCCGATCACAGAAAAACAGGAAACTGCCTTAAAATCCCGCCTTGGAAAAGCGATCGGACTTGTACCCGGTAAGAGCGAAGCATATCTGCTCCTGGAATTTAAGGACAACTGCCGGCTCTGGCTTCGGGGACAAAACGATGAACCGATCGTCTACATGGAAGCGGCAATCTACGGCAGTGAATCGCACCGCGGCTATAACTCTTTTACAGCTGAATTGACGAAGATGTTCGAGGAAATACTGAATATCCGGCAGGATCATATTTATATCAAATATGAAGACATCATAGCCTGGGGTGTACAGGGTATGCTGATTGACAGAAATCAACATTGGTAAAATATCGAGACCGGAAAAAAGTCTTCGGAAACATTCATATACGCCGTGATACCGGAGCCAAAAGCAGGACCATCCGTTAAACGATGGCCCTGCTTTTCTATTTATCACCCGCGAAGTTCTCTTCCTTGTTCTTTCCTCCGCATTGTAATAAGATTTAAGAAGATTTGCATATATGAGATCGAGATCCAGAAGGTAGTTAATACACAACTCGTCCGGTCTTTTATACCGGCGGTCACATCTGCAGGAGGTCATAAACAAATCATGTTCAAGCACTGTCAAAGAGTTGTCTCTTCATTCCTGTTCTGCCTCATTACGTGTCTGGCACTTGCAGGATGTAACGGAAAGAGCGAGGTCTCTTCCACCGCTTCGTCAACCGGTCCGCAGACCGAGCAGACCGGTCCGCAAACAGATCTGCAGGCAGATCCGCAAAACGGGAATAAGTCGGAAAAAGGCGTGAAAGTGACCATTCTGGAAATACAGCCCCCGGCAGGTCAATCCGCACCGAAGGAAAAAAACGGCACAGAAAATGCCTCAGAAGCCGACACGAAATCCGGCGCCGAAGCAGCGGGACAGGGAGAAACATCTGCCGCGGAAACACAGCCGCCCGCTTCCGATCAAGCAGCCAAGGAAGAGTGGCAGGGAAAAGTGACCTTCCCGGACTGGAAGGGATATACGGACGATACCCTCGCCATGAATCATATGTACAGCTTTTTCGGCTATCACGGACAGGGAACCCTCCGCGTCTGTCCCGCAGGAAAAGTCACGGGATTCAGCCTGTATGTCAACGATGTACTCGTCGACACTGCGGAACTGGCAGGCGGCAGGCAATATGACCTGGACATCTCCTCGCTGACCAGAGACGGGACAAATACCATCCAGGTCTCGGGAATCACCCCCTGTGACCTCGCAGAGGCTGTGACCGTCTGCGTTCCCTATCCGGAGATCCTGCCCGGCACAGCACAGGACGCGGGTATCTCCGACCAGGCGCTTGATATGATCTCGGACCTGATCAGCACGGACATCAGCCACGGCTTCACCAGTGCCCAGCTGGCTGTCATCAAGGACGGCAGAATGGTCTATGAGAACGCCTGGGGCAAGACAAACTCTTATCTTCCGGACGGTAAGGTCAACGATGCCGGCCCGGATGTGACTACGGAAACGCTCTACGATCTGGCCTCCCTGACCAAGATGTTTTCCGTCAACTATGCTCTGCAGAAACTCGTGACAGACGACCGGATCAGTCTGGACGCCAGAATCATTGATTTCCTGGGGACAGGCTTTGCTGAGGACACTATGATCGTGCCCAATGAAAAGGGAGAAACTCCGCAGGCGGATCTGGACGAAATAAAGAAGTGGAAAACGGAGGTGACGATCAGAGATCTGCTGCGTCACCAGGGAGGATTTCCCGCAGACCCCAAATACAGCGCCCCCTTCCTCTACAAAGACGATCTGGAAGAGGGAGAAAGCTATCCGGAAAACCTCCTTTTCGCGGGCAACACCCCCGGAGAAAAGACCCGGAAGGCAACCGTCGACATGATCTTCAAAACACCCCTCTGGTACGAGCCCGGTACAAAGACCGTCTATTCCGATGTGGACTACATGATTCTGGGACTCGTGGTAGAAAAAGTGACCGGCGAGGGCCTGGACACCTGGCTTCGCAAGACCTTCTGGGAGCCCATGGGCCTGACACATATCACCTACAATCCTCTGCGGAACGGCTTTTCCAAATAGGACTGCGCAGCCACTGAACTGAACGGAAACACCAGAGACAACCTTCTGGATTACCCCGGCTTCAGGACTTATACCCTGCAGGGTGAAGTGCACGACGAGAAGGCATTCTACAGCATGGACGGAGTCTCCGGGCATGCCGGACTCTTCGCCAATGCATCGGATGCGGCAAAGCTTGCCTCTGTCATGCTCTGCGGGGGCTACGGTCAGCACCGCTTCTTCTCACAGAACATCATGGATCTTTTCACAGCTCCCAAGATGGAAAATGCCGCCAACTGGGGTCTTGGCTGGTGGCGTCAGGGAGACGGTCAGAGGATCTGGTATTTCGGCACACAATCCGGCTCCGACACGATCGGGCACCAGGGCTGGACCGGCACCCTGGTCATGGTCGATCCTCAGCGCAGACTGGTGGCCGCCTATCTGACCAACAAAATCAATTCCCGCGTGACAGATGTCAGGAAAAATGCCAACTCCTTCAACGGAGGCTGGTATACGGCTTCCACATTGGGCTTCGTGCCCCAGATTCTCTCTATAGGAATGGATTCAGACGCTGACATCAGCGGCCAGCTCCTGGGCCTCTCCGCAGACATGGCTCTGGACAGCCTGAAGCTGATCCCGGAGGATCTGAATGCCAGGGCAAGGCAGGCGGGCACGCATCCTTCCATCAGAAATGCACAGAGCAAATATGAACTGTTTGAGCACATGGCCGGTAAGTGTGAGGACCAGGCAATGACAACTGCCCTCAGGGACAGCCTCCGGACCGCTTTTGAAAAGGCACATGTAACGCTTCCATGAACGTAATGGCGGCGCTTCCATGAGCATAATAGCAGCGCTTTCATAAGCGTAATGGCAGCGTTTCCAAACCGTAATAGCGGCGCTTCCATAAGCGTA
>CAMKEX010000035.1 GCA_946411695.1 uncultured Lachnospiraceae bacterium | reverse complement strand
AAGCCAGCTGACTCATGACTGAAGTCACAAGAATGCGCTGGCTAGTCTTTCAAGACTCGCTCGCGAGTCTTGCGCGCCGGATGCGGGTTGACATGTCTTGTTTCTCAAAGACATGTCAACATCTTCCCCACATGCGAAGCATGTGCTGCCGCTTCCGTGCTACATCCAACACACCTTTGGTGTGTCGGAGCGTTTATTCTTCATCGCGGGATTGTACCCACGATGAAGCGAGTTTCCTTTTTGCGCGTGTATCCCACCACTGAAGTCACGGGAATTGCGCGATGAAGAATAAACAGACAATGAAAAGATGAAAGCAGTCTCTGCGTGAACAAACTCCCGCAGGACTGCTTTCTTTATCTTCGCGCAGCTCGAGTGCCTCGCGGTTATTCCAGCTCGCTAATGAATTCGTGATTCTATATAAATTTGTATAGGAGCTGTTATACGTTGTGACTCCATTTGTTCTCATGTATCCCGCTTATATGGGTTATCTGAACTGGTGTTATCAAAATGTTATCAGCAGTATGTTATCAGGTTTTATTAAGCCAATTCTTAAAAAAGAATACCATAGCATGTCAATGCCATCGATGCTTTGCGCAATTCTTTTTTCTGAAAGGCAAAATACAATTTGACTATCTGGGATAGGATTTTTATCTACATAATGTGAGGAAACTCTCCATTCAATATGAAGGCATTGTTTTGATGTTATAAGAAGCTATCCCGAATAAGGGAGACAGAGGATACCAATATATATCAAAAGAATTTCGCCAAAAGATTGTGAAAGCAGGGATGACGCAAAGTATGTCAAGGGTAGCGCATTGTATTGATAATGGTCCTATGGAAGGTTTCTGGGGAGTTATGAAACGTGAGATGTATTATGGTCGTAAGTGCAAGACGAAAGACGAACTAATACAGTCGATCGAAGGATACATGAATTACTATACAATCAAACGGGTGCAAAGAAATCTGGGTGTCCTGACGCCGATGGAATACCATGACATGAAACTATTGGAAGCGGCATAAAAACTGCCCGGTAAAATACCGGGCAGAAAAACTTTTTTTGTTTTTTCAATTGTCTACTTGACGGGATGCATATCAATTTCCAGGCTTTTCAGGCATTTGACCGTCAGCGGCGGAGGGCATATTTAGCCGCGAAAAACGCTCCGGCAGAACATATCTACGGAAATGTGCGGAGGGTTGAGTAGGCCATTTAGATGTCATAGGGTTGAGTGGCCTGTTTAACTGTTTTTTATGTGGGAAGCAACAGCCGGAGGCTCTGCTCTGCAGGGTGAAGGCGCCCTCACCTGTGCCATCAGGAATCCAATCTGAGGACTTAGCCGAAGTCGGGCGTGTTGTTAATTCTGGCAACCATATGATTTACGTTGAGTTCCTTTGCACCACAGACTGTGCAAAGGACTGTGTTACTCTTGGGAGAAACGGCAGAGCACGCTATCGTTAGAAAAGTTGAAGAAGAATAGAATATTAGAGAGTGTGAAAAAATCCCTGCAAATACCTTCTGTATCAATTAAGGAGAAACTATCTGAGTTCCCTCATGCTTGACTGTACAATATGTTTGACAAACCTACAATATAGATTGTTTAACAATCGCTATTTGTTACATCCTCTGCAGTGTTTTTTGATTATACGATCCAATACACATACGCTCTCCGTTCATTCGATTCAAAAGTTCGCGGAAAAATGATCGATGCGCGTGATTACCCCATCTCCTCAATATAGGAAATATAATCCAGAGAACGCAGTGCCTCAATGATTTCGCTGTGCTTTTTGTATTTTTTCAGTTCCTGGCTGCTGATGGTAAAGGATACCGAGTAAACGCTGAGCCCAGAGTTGATATAAGCCGGATTGAGCTCAATATCATCGATGCGCATTCCCAGACGGCGAATGGTCGTGGTAAAGTACCGAAGATCACTTTTGCTGTTCAGCTCCAGATGAACTTCAAAGTGATTGGATTTGTCCTTCAGATATTTCTCAATCGTTGGGAAGAAGGATAACGTGCACAGCAGTGCAGCAAAAGACACCAGGGCGGCTGTGTAGAGTCCTATGCCAATGGTAATGCCGATGATTCCGCACGCCCAAAGACCGGCGGATGTGGTCAGACCTTTGATTTGACCTTTGGAGCTGAACAATACCGAGTATCCAGAAATCATGGCAGATCCGATCACCGTCGCTGCCGTAATCCAAGGAGACATACACCCGATTCCAAGCAGAAAAACTTCCACAATGGCAGATGTGGTAGATGCCAGAGAGACAATAATAAACGTACGCAATCCGGCAGAATGCCGCTTGCTGGAGCGTTCACATCCCACGACGGAGGTTAACACCACCGACAACGCGATGCGAAGAATCACGGAGCCGGTATTGAGCTCCATTGCCCATGGTCCCAACAAATGAGCAAGATAATCCTGTATCATAACATACTCCTCCTGTTGCGAACTGCACCGGTATGAATTGTGCTGAGAGCGGCAATCTGTTCTTCCGCCGCTTCCAGGAATGCCTGTTCTTCATCCGACACCGTCATGTGAGGTATTTCTGTCTGAATCGCCTGAATTCGCTCGATCAGCAGTTCCACGGCACTTTTCTGTTCTCCGTTATCGTCCACTTCCTCCGTCGGAACAAGGTCTTCCAGCTTGGTTGAGTAGGATTTCGACAAGTACAGCGACAGTTTCGCGCAGGCGGGGCCGATCAATTCATACAGAATACTGGACGCCAAAATCACGGTTTCCAACGCTACGCCGGTTTCTCCGCCCAAGGTCCGCGCTCCCAATGCCGCCAGGCCAATCGCCACACCGGCCTGCGGAATCAATGCAAGTCCCAGATAGTTGCGCACTTCCTTTCGCTTTCCGCTCAGCCAGCACCCTCCAAATGCACCGGCGTATTTGCCGACGATTCGGGTAAGGAAATAGACGATACCGACAACAAGCAGCGGCGTGTTCCCCACTGCCACCGATGTGTTTACCAACGCATCCAATTGGAAGGACACGCCGGACCGCACAAAGAACAGCAATAAGATCGGCGGTGTAAAGTAGTTCAACTGCTTAAACAGCTTTCCATCTCCGGTAATATTGATGTAAACGGTTCCCATAGACATACAGCCCAACAGCGGCGATACATCCAATATTGCGCAAAT
The DNA here is from genome assembly GCA_946411695.1 of uncultured Lachnospiraceae bacterium. GTDB lineage: Bacteria > Bacillota > Clostridia > Lachnospirales > Lachnospiraceae > CAG-791. Next base: position 22,539 of record CAMKEX010000035.1, on the reverse strand, counting down.
ACCACAAAACGCGAACAGCAAAGAAACAGAAATGATAAGCCGGTTATCCTTGGACCGCTTTTGTGGCATCAAGAGCTTTAAAAATACGCCAAACAGACCGCCAAGAAGTAGGACGGCAATGTTGATCACAATGGGTTTGACAATATTGATGACTCCCAGATGGGATGAACCCATGGTGACGGCAAGGGCAAGAGAGATGGCAACACTGTATTCGATCAATCCCACAACGTCATCCAGCGCCACGACCTGCAGCAGCGTATCGACGAAATCTCCATGCGCTCCGGTCTGACGGATCGTCATCACCGTAGACGCCGGCGCCGTGGCAGAAGCCAATGCGGACAGCACGATAGAGAACACCAAATCGATTCCCAAGATGCAGTAGGTTACGATGAATACGAAAACGGTAGCCAGACAAGCCTCCATGATTGTAATGAGCACAACCTTCAAGCCATTTTTCTTCAGCGCAGAAATTGTGAAAAATTCACCGGTACTGAATGCGATGAATGCAAGCGCGATATCCGACAGAAAATCCGTCCCTGCAATCACGCTAGTGGGAATGAGATTCAGGCAGTAGGGGCCGATCAAAATGCCGGCCAGAATATACGCCGTGACATTGGGCAGTCGAAGCAGTCCGGTCAGCCGTGTCGTGGCAAACCCTAAAAACAGCATAACCGCAATCGAAATGATGGTTGTCGCAGCAGAATTCGTTTCTGCAATTTCCTGTGATAAATAATTCAGCATATGATACTTCCTTTGCAGACCTCAAAATATGATAGAAGGAATTTGCAGAGGGCTTTTCCTCTCCCGCACAACGGTGTTGAAAGCCCTCTCTGGAAAAACAGCGTCCGAACTTTGTTACAGAACCTATAATGCTGTCAGCATTTCTCTGTCTCTGCGCCGCATTCGGACACCTTTTTTCCGGACAAAATTGCTCTTGCCAAATTACGCGGTATTGCTTTTATTCTTTCGGCACATTCGTTCCTTCCTGCAATTTTACGTTTTCTATTTGATATATATTGGATTGGTCAGTGCAATTTTCTGATCCTTTTTTCCATAAAACTCTCCGATCAGATCCGCGCGGAGCCAACCCGAGGTTACTTCTACAGAAATCTTCTGTCTTGCTTTTGGAGCGAACTGACAAAGAATTTGACCATTCTGTATCAGTTGAATTTCCTTTGCGGTAACGGCCTCTTTTTCCCAATCATTTGGCATCGTTTCGGAGTCCAGTTCTAATACGATTTCCAGTTTTCCTGCGTCAATCGTATCCCCAATTTGTACCTCTGTGCCCTCTGCACAGATTCCTTTCATCGTCAGGAGCGGCCCTGCCGCCAAGCATATTTGTCCCCGTTTTATCGCATGTAAAACAGCTTCCTTTGTGAGTTTTTCTACTAAAACATAAGTATGACCGTAATGATATGTATCTTCACGGTGCCAATCTCTTCCACTCGTTGCGGTAGTATGACAGCCGCGATTCAAGAGTGTCTCCCAAAGCCGGAGCGCACGATAGCTTTGAATTTTGCAGGGAGCATTGTCTCGGGACCATACCTCCAAAAAGTCCACCGATTCCCAATCGGAAATTTGAAAACGCCAATGATAGCCGGTATTGATTGGATTGTCCAGAGCAAACGGGTGGGCGATTCCTACGATTCCCTGATTCTGATGAATGGAAGCGATTGCCGCGCCGATCCCCTCTGGCTGCACGCCTCTCCAATCCGTATAGCCCTGTTCATCCAGTACCAGCATATGTCGTCCTTATCCAAAGAAATTGTAATCAGATTTTTAATCGGCATAAAGCTGTCTTCATTCATCGGCTGCATTTCTCTTGGATAGCTGTCATAATATCGATTCAATGCCTCTTGAATCGGGGGCAGACAGAGTGCCGGATCTTCTTCTTTTCCAGGAGAAAATTCAAATCGAATCTGTATTTGTTGAATGTTGTCCGGGACGCAGAAACAGAACGATTCATCGGTCTGCGAATCACAAGGAGTCCACTCATACTTTTCTTCAAGAAGCTTCATTCCTAAGACCCTTCCTCTACATAATATGGTGTGCAGATGGGCTTGATTCTCCCACTGCAACAAAGAGCACACGGGAGTTGACCGTTGCGTGTTCCAAAATTTTGGTTCAACTGTCCCGTTGTAAATATCTGGGATACCCGGTTACGCTCTTTTAGATAACGCTCTGCACGGGCAACCCTCAATGCAACAGATACCGTGTTAAATTCTCGCAGATACTCCAATACCTCACTCACAGTGGCACCTCTTTCGGATTTTAGATCAATTCACATCTTGCCCAGCAGGCATTGTGATCCGACAGCTCCGGTCCGATAAATTTTGCCAGCGCGCTGTCCGGCGCAGCCCATGTGCAGTCCTTTGTTTCAGTGGAAATGGTTCCGTGTGATACACACGTCATACCACGCGCCATCAGCCAGTCGAGCTTGAGCAGCATACACGCTCCGTTTGGCATCGGTTTGCGACGGGTCCCCTCCTTGCTGCTGAATTCCCGGTAGGCAAAGCCGTGGGATTCTGCCTGCGGAAGGGCAGCTTCGTATTGTTCCACAGCGTCCATATGCTGTTGAAGCTTTTCCGGGTTGTTGAACAGCTCGGTAAATTCCGGAATGTTGTTTCCGTCAAATGTGTTGGTGTTCAAATCTCCGCCGATCATGACCGGAGTTTCCGGAGAAAAAGAGCGCTCGATTTCCTCATAGACTGCGGCCATCTGAGCGGCGCGGCCTGCACTGTCAGTGCGGTTTTCCAGATGGACGGACACCGCGCCGATTTCTCTGCCGCCGATGTCCAGGGCGCAGAGGATCGCGACACGTGCGCCGATCCGCTTCTGACGGTCAAAGTACCAGTTGTATTGCTCCGGCATATGGACTGCCTTTGCCCATTTGATCGGCCAGCGCGAGAACAGTGCGTTTCCATGGAAGCCCTTTTCGTCATCCGGATTGACCAACTCGATAAATTCCAGACCGTAAGCGTAATTCATTCCGGTTGCCTTGGCAATTTCCAACGCGACATTTTTTTGGCCGGAGCGGACTGCGCCGTCGTCCAGTTCGTTGGCATAGATGATATCGATGTCCGTTAGATCAGGGCACATGTTGAGGAAGTCGATAGTTTCATGTAATGTGACGCCGCGTTCGATATTGAAAACGACGTGCTTTAATGTTGCTGGCGTTTCGTCCGGTGCTGGAACAAGGTTATGTACTTCGCAGATCTGATATTGCGGGATTTGTTCTATTACCTTAAATTGGCCCAGTTCAGGAACCTGATTGCCCAGACGAATCCGTTCATCGTAAGAGAGTGCTTTCATAGGAATCACCTTTCTGGTTATTTTGTATGGACGGGCGTCAACAGGCGAGAGAGAAGCCGGCTGACGCCCAATATGGAATAGAGATAAGGGTTAGTGGTTGGCAGCTTCAGCAGCCTCGCGTTGCTTCATCTCGGTAATGATCTGCGGATAGATCTTATCCAACTTGTAGAACAGCAGCAGGATGCCGATGCCGCCCCAAGCGATGATATTTCCGATAATGTAAATTCGAATCAGCATAGTGGACTGGAGTGCGTTGATGGTTTCCGTGCCGGCAAAGCCAACCATCGTCATCAGCGCGCCAAAGATTGCAGAGGTCATACCGGAGCCAAACTTCTGACCGGCTGTGGAAGCAGAGACCATTAGGCCCTGGACACGAATACCGGTCTTCCATGCGCCATACTCAATAACGTCAGCTAACATAGAATATTTTACACCACGGAAGCACCCTTTCCCAATACCTCTCATGACACAAGCAAATAAAGCGAAGTTCAATACGCTGGGAGCAAAGAACAGAGTGACGGTGCCGATGACAGCGACTGCTGCGCCGATCAGGGCGACATTGCGCTTGCCAAGCTTTGCGATGAACGGGGCAAGGACAAGGACGGTGACAATCTGCGGAATCGACTCAAAGGAAGAAAGCGCAGCGGTCAGGTTGCGGTCGCCGAGGATATACTGCGCATAGTATGCGTTGCAAGTACCGGTAACTGTTTCATAGAACGCGAGGAATACGGCGAGGAAGAAGAACATGATAAAGTACTTGTTCGTGAGGCACAGCTTGATGCCGAGCAGGATAGGGACCTTTTTGCCGTCCTTGGTCTTGGTGGTTTCCTTGACGCGCTCGTGGCAGTTGTGGAAACAGAAGGACAGCATGAGGATTGCAATGATACCATAGGCGAAGGAGAGTTCGATCCAAGCCTGCTGCGTATCGCCGAGCAGGGTGACCAGCGGGAAGGTAACTGCAGTGATGACCATGTTTCCGAGAGCGGACATGCCGGTGCGGAACAAGTTGATGACAGCGCGCTGATCGGTGTCGCGGGTCATCAGGGTAGCCAGCGTTGCATACGGCAGGTTGAGCGCGGTGTATACAACGGTGGTGCAGAGGTTATAGGTGATAAATACATAGATTGCCTTGACGAGTTCAGTGGAATCCGGTACGGTAAACAATAGGATTGCCGAAATTGCATAGGGAACCATCATCCATAGGATCCAAGCTCTGGATTTTCCATGTTTGGAATGGGTCCGGTCGATTAGATGCCCGATGACAACGTCGGATACACCGTCGAACAGACGGGATGCCAACATGATGGAACCGACGATACCAACGCCAATGCCGACGACGTTGGTGTAAAAGTAGACTAACAGAGAGGAGGTCAATGCATAGACGATGTTGCACGCAACGTCCCCCATACCATAGGAGAACTTTTCTAACAGATGAATTTTTTCAAATTCCTTATCGCCGGAAAATGTAGGATTTGGGCTTGCCATAATTCTATCATCCTTTCTTTTTATTATTGTCGAGAGTTGCGGCCATAAGAGTTTTTGAGTGGTTGTCCGGACAGACTCAGAGAACAGATGTGTGACTCGCTTCAACGAAATAATCGTAGCATCAAATCGAATAAAATTCAATTATGCAAATTGCAAAAAAGAATATTATTCGATTTTGTGCAAACTATATAAAACATTGTTCCTTCCAATACAAACACAAGAAAATATGATATAATATTGAGCAAAGAAAGCGTTAGTTTTGAGGTGATTTGGTTGCAGAACAATCCATATGCGGCGATTCAGGCGCAATATTCGACTTTTTCAAAGGTTGGACGCAAAATTGCAGACTATATATTGAACGATCCGGTACGCAGTACATCGATCAGTATTCAACAGATGGCAGATGAGCTTGACATCGCAGAATCGAGTATTATTCGATTTTCGAAGATGATCGGCTGTTCTGGTTTTTCGGAAATGAAGCTGATGCTAGCAAAATATGCGCCGAAATCCGTTCGGACGATTTTTGAAGATCTGTCCGAAACGGACACGGTCGAATCCATTACGAAAAATGTATTTTCCAGAAATATTGATACGCTGGAGAGGGCTGTTGATTTGCTGGATTTTGAAAAAATTACACAGGCTGTGGAGATCCTCAGTGCGGCGGAATGCATCACGGTGCTTGGGATCGGCGCATCGGCTACCATTGCGGACGACTTTTATATCCGGCTGATGAGAATCGGCATCCGGGCGGAGGCGTTGACGGATTCCCATCTGATGCAGATTGCCGCAAGCCACTGTAATCCCGACACAGTGATGATCGGCATCTCGCATACCGGCAAAACGCGCGAAATTGTTTCCGCACTTGGCACGGCACAGCAGCAGGGGGCAAAGACCATTGGGATCACAGGATATCCGAACACACCGGTCAAAGCGGTTTCGGATCTCTGCCTGGAGCTGTACTCTCCGGATCAGCTTTTTGTCTCGCCGCGTGTGGCGCAGTTTTCTCTGATTGACAGCCTATATGTCAGCCTAGCGATCCGCCAGAAGGAGCATGTCGTCAGGAACATCCGCAAGATGGAAGAGGTATTGGGGAATTTCCGCATCAATTGAGAGAATATGAATTGCCGGGGACGCCCGGATCGGAATTCCAGTAGGGGAGTTTCACTGGATATTTCATAAAGTAAAAAGCGTCCGATTGTTCGCGTTTTTTCTGAAATGTGCTGAATTTATGCATGTTAGCTATTATTTTATCACAAAAAATAGCGAGTAGTTTTTTGTGCAAAATGGCTTTTGAATTTTTTCGAAAAAATAAGTATAACAATGATACAACGTGTAGCACTTCTGTGTCATTCCGGTGAACAGCACCCCATTTGTTAGACAGTATGGTATACTACTAACGAATGGGGTGTTGCTATATGCCAAAATGAGTACCAAAAAGACATACAGGGGACTTCAAAAAAGAAGTTGTAGAAACGCTGTGGCGAGAAAAACTGAGTCACAGGGAAGCGGATCGTTTATACGGCTTGAGTAATGACCGTTCCAAAAGATGGGAACGAATCTACCTTGAGGAAGGCCCGGAAGGCCTGTACATCGAGCGGCGGGGACGAAAGAGTAAAGAAGGGACAAAAAGCAATTACCGCGAGGTGTGGAAGAAAACCTTCTGGCGGAAGTACAGCGCCTGAGAGCCGAGAATGCATACCTAAAAAAATTGAATGCCTTGGTTGCCGATAGGGTACGGCAAGAGAGAAAGCCAAAGTAATATGGGAACTGAGGCATGAATACAAACTGTCGCTGTTGCTAGACGCCGCCGGTCTCCCTCGCAGCACATATTATTACTACACGAAGAAGCAGAAGGAGCCGGACAAGTATGCGGAACTGAGAGAAGAGATTTGCACCATTGTAACCGAGAACAAAGGGAGATATGGCTACCGCAGGGTAACGCAAGAGCTGCGAAACCGAGGTTTTCATTACAATCACAAGCTCGTTTGCTTGGCATGGTTACTATGATGATAGACAAAGCCTTTGAAACGATTCCGGATGGCACAGAACTGAACCTTCATTCCGACTATGCCGAAGAAAAAACTATGCCGAAGAAATCTAAAGTATGTATGAAACATGCCGCATAATCAAATATCTTCGGCATAGTATTCTGATTCAGTCGAGCGAGTAAATGGCCTTTCTCACAGCCTCTTTTTTCCAAAGTTTTTCATCATCTGCCATTTTGGGAGCAGATTTGTTTATTGCCTCGCTCATCATCTCCAACGTAGCGAAAGCGTAAAAGCCGGATGTGGTGGACATACTCTCATGGCCCAAAAGTTGCATTATAAAGGGAAGCGGCACACCATTTTTGTAGAGATCCATAGCCTTGGTCTTCCTCATGAGGTGACAATGAACGTTTTCAGGAACAGATTCACAGGACTTCTGGGCAGTATCAGCAGCGTTCTTTAAAATGAGGCTTATGCTGTCGGTTGAAAGCTTGTGTGGTCTGCCGTCCATGAGGCTGTAAAACAATGGAGAGTCATCTCCATTAGGATGAAACTCTTTGAGATAGTTTTTCAGGTGCTTCACGGTTTTGGACATCAGAGGAACGTTGCGACTCTTCCGTCCTTTTCCAACCAGTGTTATGTACGGATTGGCAGCATCTATGTGAAGCGAAGACACCATAAGGTCAGCAAGCTCCTGTACTCTGGCACCACTATCATACAGCAGGATCAACAGCATGCGGTTACGTCGTTGCTTTGCTGTTTTCAGTCCATAAGCGCTCAGGATTGCAGCAGTTGCTTCCGGAGCGAGATATTCGATAGGCTTTTTATCTTCCTTAATCTTTTTGACAGTGCAGACATCAGTATAAACTCCCCTGAGTTCAAAATCTTCCTCTGAACAGTACTTGAGGAATGAGCGGATTGCGGTCAGCTTCAGATTTATTGTTTTTGCCGAATAATCTTTGTTCTTTAGCCATGCGACATACTCTTTTACATTGTCCCTTGTAAAGGCCTCAAAGGTAACCCTGTCTTCGGTCAGCGATTTCGATTCTTTAAGGAACGACAGGTACGTCTTAAGTGACTGTTTATAGGCCTACACGGATTTATCTGAAAGATTTCTGACAGCAGGCATGTAATCATGAAGATATGAACGTGCAAGCAGCCAGAAGTCCTTGTCCTTCTTCCTGTTATACTTCATAGTCTTCCACCTCCGGTATCAAGTCTTCAGATGATGCCGTCAGAGAGGAATACTGAGGGAAGTAATCAGGAATCAGATGGATGTAATAGTAGGTGCTCTCTAGCGAGGCATGTCCCATATACCTCATGAGATATGGAAGCATCGCCTGGACATCCCTGCCTTCTTCAGACCAGCGCATGATGTTAGCGCAGGCGAAGTGGTGCCGGAAATCATAAGCCCGAGGCTTGATCCTTCCATCCCTTTTCAGCCCGGCTGAAATCCATATGTTGCGGAAGTTCGCCGAAACCGCAGAAGAGGAACAGTTGCCTCCGTGACCACCAGGAAAAAAGTATTCTCTTTCAGGAAAACATCGCGAGATGGCAACCTCATATTTCCTTAAATAGTCTGTAAGTTCGGCAGAAATATACAACCGTCGGTCCCTGTGAGATTTGGTGTCCAGGATGTCGATATATCCATCGTCCAGATGGACATCATGGCATTTCAGCTTTCTTGCTTCAGCGCACCTGACACCACAGCAGTAGAGGAATCTGTAGAACGCCGGAAAGACATATGGCCTTCCCTGAAGTTTCACGCGGAGCACATAAGAATCGCACTCCTTGAAAAATTTCGATATCTCATCGCTTGTCATAAGATAAACTTCTGCGTGATAGTGCTGGATGGAGAACCTGTCGTCAAGGACGTAGGCACTGCTGTCTCCGATGCTGCGAAGATACCTCCCAAACTCCCTGATTGGAGGCAGAAAGCTCCTGTCTCGAGTTTCAGATTTTTCTGTGTGCTGGATAACCCAGCCCTCAGCCACCTCCTTTGTAAGAGAACTGTTGTTGCCGTGTTCAAGATTATAGCGGTCGAGCTGCAGCAGATAAACGCGGCTTGTCTCATACTTGATGCCGAGAGCGTTCTTATAACTCAGGAAATCTTTGAGCTTTGGCGCAAGATTGCTTGTAAATTCCCTCATGCGTTCACCTCCTTCGAGATGCCCGTCATGGGGAGCACGCACTCCCTGAGCTTCGCTTCATCGGTTGTGATGTATATATCTGTTGTATCTGTGCTTGAATGCCCAAGAACAGCAGCTACTGTTGATACCGGCACCTCGTTCCGCACCATGACTGATGCGGCGTTATGCCGCAGCATGTGCATTCCGAAGATGCGGCCGTCTCTGCTTATGCCTGCTTTTTCGAATGCCTTTTTAACAATGACATAGCAGGACGAATGCCCGCTTAAAGACCCAAATGGCGCAAGATCCCGCACAAAGAGGTAGTCATTATCAGCAGATGGACGATCCTCATAAAGATATCTTGCTATGGCGTTCCCTACAGCTACTGTCAGAGGTATGCATACCAGGTTGCCTGTCTTTGACTGCTTGAAAGAGATGGTCTCGCTGTTCCAATCAATGTCTGAAAGCCTGAGGTTTATGAGATCTATAGCCCTTATGCCTGTCGAGAGCCCTAATAAGATGATTGCAGCGTCTCGGTTTGAGACATCCCCTGATTCAATCGTTTCCTTAAGCCTGGACATCTCATCGTCAGTCAACACAGGAATTATCCTCTTGGATCTGTAGGCATGCATGCCATTAATGACTGCAAAAAGATCCTCCCGCTCAATGAAGGTAAAATACAGCCTGAGCCCACAGAGGACGGCACGCTGCCGGTTCTGCTTTGTAGTTTTCAGATAATCAACCACGGTTGCTGCAGAGACATCGTTAAGATTGGAGATACCGACGAAATCAAGAAACCTGAAGAGGCATAGAGCCTCATACCTATAGAATGACAAGGTGTTGTTGTTAGGATATTTATCCTCAAGGTAGCTGATATAATCCTTGTAGAGCCCGCAAAGCATCTCATTGCCAGGGGCTTCCATACCCCTCTTCATCGGGGATAAGTCGAAGCTGCCGGTGAGACAATAGGAATTTAGTAATCTTGCGAATCTCCCTTGTGAAAAGTAACGCTGTTTGCTAAATTTTCCAGTCTTTTTGCTTATCACATCGTCAGCATAAGCCTGTCCAACATCCGTGCTGTATTCCGAATAGCCCTTTTCCTTGCAAAAGGCCTTGAACCGGCGGATAACGCCACGATAGTTGAACAGAGTGCTCTCATTGAAACCGGCTTCGGCGAGTGCTTCCAACAGAAGTTTACATAAGTTGTCAATGTTCATATGAAGTACCTCCTTGTTGTGAAAGTTTATTAAGGTACTTCAATTGTACAGAATACTATGCCGAAAAAATCGAATAAACACTTTAGTGTAAAGGGCTTATCATGAACTTCGGCATAGTTTTTTCTTCGGCATAGTCACTGTGGAATATAAGGCCGGATACATCTGGGAACTTATCAAAGGCATCCTTCAACATGCGGCTGATCTGCTCCAGGTTTGGTGACTGGGATAGATCATATGAGATGACCTCGTTTGTATTCATGTCAAGGATCGGCGACAGGTAGCATTTCCCCCAGGAGAGGCTAAACTGGGACACATCTGTCGCCCATTTTTCAAGAGGAGCCTCCGTGCTGAAGTCCCTGTCTATTATGTTGGCAGCCACTTTTCCGACTTCGCCTATATAGGAATGGTATTTCTCCTTCGGACGTTTTCCTTTCAGGCCCATGGCATTCATCAGCCGCTGGATGCGCTTGTGGTTGACAGCCATCCCGCGGTTCACCAGTTCTGCATGGACCCTCCGCACTCCGTAACGTCCCTTATGATGGTCAAAGATATCCATGATCTCGTCCATCAGGGCTTTGTTCCTTTCCGCCACGATATCCTTCTTTGTCAACTCAAAGTAATAGGTGGATCTGGCAAGCCCCATGGCTTTCAGGAGGTGTTTCAGTTGGTATCCTTCTTCCATGAGTTCTTTGACGATTGCTGCTTTTTCGCCTTGAGTCGCGCAGCTTCCCTTTCTTCTCTCAAGGCGATCTCTTTTTTTATTACAGCATTCTCCGCCTTGATATACTCAATCTCTGCCCGCAGGCGTATGAGTTCCTCGTATTCGGACTCTTCGAGTTTCCTCGGGTTATTATCATTGATCTTTTTCATTTCAGGATCCTTTGGCTTCCTGCCTTTTTTTCTATCGACAAGACCATTGTATCCCATTGTTTTATACTTGCGAACCCATTGATATAACAGTCCGGGATTAATTCCTGCTTCAAAAGCAACTTCCTGGTTTGATCTACCGGCAATGACCTGTGCCACCAGTTCATAACGGCTCTCGGCAGTCCAACACTTATTGGCAGGGCTGTGTCTTAGCACTTCAGGCCCTTTCGCGCCTTCCATACGTGCCCATCGTCCTATCATGATGTGGAAGTTCTTTTTTTTTATTCCTACTGGTGTTTCAGGCCATCTTCCCTCCCAGTACAGTTCAACACATTTTCTTTTAAACTCATATGAATAGCGCATAGTAAAACCCCCTTCCCTGGTTGTCCAGGAAAGGGGGTACATATCACTCATCCCTTCTTGTTCAATTCCCTCTTAGCAAAGTCTTAACAATCATGAGTAATCTCCAGGCTTTTCCGCCGCCAGACACATCTCAGGTTCTGATAAAGTCGGATACTTGATTGTCTTTGTCTTTCTCTTCCTCAACCGCTGATACAGCACACTTCCAACTGTCTCCATTACCTGCTTCATCAGTTCTGGTTCAGAGAACAAGCGGACGAAGAAGTCATCATTCTGCTCGTAGCGCTGTGCAGCCATGTTAGGGAAATCTTTCTCAAACAAGAGCATGAAAGTCTTGCGGTCATTGTTTCTGGCATAGCTTTGCCACTTGGACTGAGCCGCATAATCATTTTCCATCTGAACCAGCACCTTGTCCATCTCGGTGAAGTTCGTGCCATAGCGCTCATTGATTTTATCAATTAGGACGGTCAGGGGATCCTTTTTCTGTTCACGGCGTCCGGCTTCTCCGGTGATTGGGACAAAGCCTCCTTCAGCGCTCTCCAGCTCAATAGCACCATCAAAGTCTTTTTCCAGACGATAGTATTCGAGCAAAACTTTGTCATCGACATCCACATGTTCTCCGTGTCCCTTTGGAAGCTGCATGGACAGGAACCTGGCATAGACACTGAACTTATGGATCTCTTTATCAAACAGGCGGCAGACCTGTGTCACAAAGGAATAGATTCGGTTGAAGCGCTGTAGGGTAGACTTGAACATATCCTGCCGCTCCGGTTCCAATGCATAATAGTGGTCTAATGCAGGCCTAATTGTACTACGGAGTTTTCCAAGATCTCCCGCAATCTGTTCTTTTCCGGAATAGAAAATTTCCGCGAATCGATCAACTTCCATCTGCTGATAGACTCGATACTGATCCAGTGTGTTTTTCAAGTCATAGATAACATTGGGATTTGTTTCCTTCAGAAGGACCGTCTCTTCATAGTAAGGCTCGAATGCTGCCTTGATATCTTCTGCAGAATTCACAAAGTCCAAGACAAAGGTATCCTGCTTGCCTCTGGCTGTACGATTCAAACGAGAAAGTGTCTGAACTGCCTTAACGCCGGAAAGCTTCTTGTCAACAAACATGGTGTGAAGCAGCGGCTCATCAAAACCAGTCTGATATTTTTCTGCCACAATCAGCATCCCGTAGTCATCAGAATGAAAAGCCTCAGGCAAAGCTTTTTCCCGGATTGTCTCCCCGTCTTTTGTTTTATTAATCTTTTCCTCGGTGTAAGTGACGCCATCGTCCTCTATCTCACCAGAAAAGGCAACCAGTACATCCAGATCCGAATAGCCTTTCTCTTCAATCTGACGTTTGAATTCCTGTACGTAGCGGACTGCATGCAGCCTGGAGGGTGTAACTACCATAGCTTTTGCTTTCCCGCCGATCTTATGCATGGTCACATTGCGAAAATGCTCCAGCATAATTGTCGTTTTCTGAGAAATATTGTGAGGATGTAGTGTCTCGTACTTTTGGATAGCGCGTACACCTGCGACCGTGTCCAACTCCGGATCATCCGGAATATTTTTCACGATCTTATAGTACATCTTGTAAGTCATGTAGTTCTTCAGAACATCAAGAATAAATCCCTCCTCAATGGCCTGGCGCATGGAATAGATATGGAATGGATGCCAGGATCCTTTCGAATCCTTCCAGCCAAACATATTTAAGGTTTTTCCTTTTGGGGTTGCAGTGAACGCAAAGAAAGAAAGGTTATCATGCATTCCCTGTGCAGCGAGTTCGTCCAAAAGACGGTCCTCATCATCTTTGCGTTTTTCTTCCTCCCGACCTTCCAGTTCTGCATATTCCCTGAGGATTTCTTCTGTATCCGCCAGGGCGCGCTTAAGCTTCCTGGCAGCATCTCCCGTCTGAGAGGAGTGCGCCTCATCCACGATCACGGCAAAACGTTTATTACCGGAATTGACTTCTTTATAGATGACAGGGAACTTCTGCAATGTGGTGATAATAATACCGGCACCATCCTCGATGGCCTGCTGTAACTGGCGGGCATTTTTGTCTACCTTGACAACGACTCCCTCTACATGGTCAAACTGGTAAACCGTATTCTGCAACTGGCTATCCAAGACGCGGCGGTCCGTCACTATGATCACGGACTGAAAGATTTTCTCATTATTTGCATCGTGAAGACCGGACAGTCGATGTGCCAGCCATGCGATGGAATTTGATTTGCCGGAACCGGCGCTGTGTTGGATCAGATAGTTATGTCCTGCGCCATTTTCCTTTACATCCGCAAGCAGTTTCGTCACAACATCCAACTGATGATAGCGCGGGAAAATCATTCGCTCTGACAGAATTCTGCCGGTCTTTTGATCTCGGACTGTCTCCAGGTGCAGATATTTCTGTAGAATCTCGAGCAGACGTTCCTTGCACAGAACATTCTTCCAAAGATAATCTGTATCGTACCCGTCTGGATTTATCGGGTTGCCGGCCCCTCCGACACACCCGGCTCCATTGCTCCCCTGGTTAAAGGGCAAGAAATACGTCTTGTCGCCCTCCAGGCGTGTCGTCATATAAACACGACTTAGATCCACCGCAAAATGTACAAGGACTCGTTCCTTAAAGGCAAAGATTGTGTCCTTCGTTGCCCGATCAAACTTGTATTGTTGAATTGCGTTCGCAGTGTCCTGGCCTGTAAACTGGCATTTCAGTTCCATCGAAACTACAGGAATGCCGTTGACAAAGAGTACTATGTCGATGCTGTTCTCATTGTGGACTGAGTAATGCAGCTGTCTGGTACAGTGTAAAGTGTTGGCTTCATATTGTGCCATAGTTGTCGCATTCAGACTCGTCTCAGGTTTCCAGAAAACCACTTGAAACGTGATTCCCCTGTCCGTAAATCCCTTCCGAAGGACACGTAACAGCCCCACCATCTTCACTTCGCGGCAGAACCGTTCAACAATCTGCTTCTCGCTGTCAGCCCCATAGATTCTGACATAACGCTCCCATTTTTTTTGTTGACTGTTCTTTATAAAAGAGACAAAAGTACCCGTATCCAGTGCCAGAGAACGGTTAAATGTAAAAGGATTCCCCTTTACATATCCTCCCTCTGTGATGAGATACTCCTCTATATCCTGCTCGAAGCGTCTTTCTTTTACGTCAAAATCCGTCATTCTTCACCCCATACATAGGCAATCTTTGTGATACCGCATAAATCAAAATAGTTCAGGCCAGTTCTTCAAGAACTCCGTGGTACTTCTCCTCAATACTGTCCGAAAGTTTCTGGAATGCAGGGATAAATTCGTTAATCACCTTACCTGCCAGCTCAGCTGCTGCCGCGCCATCATACATATGCGCCATGTTGTTTCTCTGTGCAAGCATGCCGAGCCAAATGTTCTCATCCATGCATGGGTAAAACCTGTATGCAGCTTTCAGAATCTCTCGTGGAGAGCCTGTGCCCGCTATAGCTACTCCCTCATAGCGGAGCAGTTCTTTCAGCACTTTCCACCCAAGCTCAAATTGTAGAGAGAATTTATCAATGATGCCTCCGATGATAAACTCATTGCTAAGATCCTGCTCCCCGGCATGACTTAGAACGGCAAGATTTCTTTTATAGTTATCAAACTTCTTCATAGATAATCACTCCTTCTTTCCGGATCACATCCAGAAGCTCCTCATTTGATGTGCGGTCAAGATTTACCACATCATAAGCCAAGAGCGTGTCAGTTTCCTCTTCCACCGCGAGTCGGAAAAAATCTATGTTTCCGCCAGACACAGCCAAATCAATGTCACTATCACGGTGGAAAGTTCCACGGGCGCGAGAACCGAAAAGAATCACCTTGTGAATACCCCAGCTTTTGGCGTGATTTCGAATCTGCCCCAATACTGCAGGCTTGATACCGGTGTTTGAAAAATCATCTGGATGGACAGGGACTTCTTTTTTGCCAGTGACATACTCATAGATGAGGGATTTCTTATAATCATTTAGTTTATTTATTATCTTTTCTCTCCTACTGATACTATGATTGAGCTTTTCACACAGTATATCAAGCTGTGCGACTATCTCTCTTTGCTCTGATATCGGTGGGACAGGTATCCTGAATTGCATTATTGCTGTAGAATTCGTACTTGCTAAATTCGTTGTCTTCTTAGCTGTATAATCAAAATATGTGCGGGCTATGTCTGAAGTAGTTACATAGTCCAAGTAGTGAACATCCAACTTCTCACTGTCTGTAGAAACAGCGAATACATGATTTTGATGCAGACACGGCTCTATCTCTCCATTCCACACACATCCACGGCCAAGTTTGTCCCGGTCGCCCCCTTCTGTCATAAGTAATTCTCCAGCATGTAAAGAATACTTTTCAACTTCTTCAGGTAAAACGGCTATAGTTGCAATATCGCTAAGATCAACATATTCACCTTGAACATTGGCAACTCGAAGATAGGGCATTTCTATTAGCTTGACTGATGATTCATACTTCTTTCCCAAAGTAATGCCTGAACGAATTGAAGCAAAAAACTTCAATTGGCCAGTCTTCCAGTGAGAAGGTATGCTTCCAATCCAAAAGTATCTGCTTTTTGTCAATTTACAGTCATATCTATTACCACGTACCACCTCAGAAATAACATTTTGCTTATATATTTTTATTTTATCAACAATCTGCTTCTGCTTTGTAATTATAGAATCGATTTTGGAGCATTTATCGTCCAAATATTCTGTAATACAAAACTGTTTTTCGATTTCTGGTAAAGGAACACTTTCTTTAGACAGCATAGAAGAAAGATCCAGATTCTGTAACCCTGTTGTTTGTTTAATGTAGGTTACAATATACCGATTATCATAAAATGAACTCAAAAGATATAGGAAATACTTAGGGATAATACATTCTTTTACACGAAGTCGATCCATAAAGTTGGCAAATAAAGCTTCATACTGTTTATCAAATATGACAGCTCTCCCGACCGGTGTATTATCACCACCTCCAGATTTTTCGATAAGAATATCTCCTTTTATCAATCGGAGCTTTTTAATCTGCTTTTTATCATAGTTTCTTATCGTCAAATCAGTTGTATCTTTAAATGCTAGATGAGAATATTCAAAATCTGATATTCTTAAGCAAATTATATCTCCATCACTATTCTTTTTCTCCTCCCCCCATGCTCCACAATCTCGTTTAAGAATACAATTCTTCATCCTAACAACTGACCAATCCTCCGGTATCTCCCCAATCCACTTCACCCCGCTGTCCTTCATCTTTCTCACAGGTCAAACACCTCCTCCAGGCTGCCGGAGAGTTCTGTCTCCAGTTCCAAGATTTCCGCCATTATCTCGGCAGACGGTCTGGGAGCCTCGTATTTGTAGAAATAGCGGGTAAAAGGGATCTCATAGCCGACTTTGGATTTCTTTCTGTCGATCCAGGCATCAGGAGCAAATGGCAGAACCTCCCGAGCGAAGTACTGGTCAATGTCCTCTTTGAGAGGAACATTTTCCGTGTCACGGAGAGAGGAATCTGGCTGTTTTTTTCCTTTCTTCAGAACAGGCTGTCCTTTTTCATCACATAGGGGACGTTCCACCACAATTTTGGTATACCCAAAGTCCTCGTTGTCAAAGATCATGCTGATTTCACTTGTCCTGAAATCACCGTACAATTGGGTAATCTCCTGAATCGCGCTCTCTGGGATATCATTGCGCTTATTACCGAGCGCCTTACGGCGTTTCTCATAGAGACCGTTGGCATTGATCAGCTGGACCTTTCCCTCACGCTTCGTGCCAGTTTTCTTGTTGGAAAGAACCCAGATATAAGTTGCAATGCCAGTATTATAAAAGATGTCATTGGGCAGGGCGATGATTGCTTCCAACAGATCGTTTTCCAGAATATATTTGCGAATGTCAGAGGGACCACTTCCAGCATCACCAGTAAATAGAGGGGATCCGTTGTGAATGATAGCAATGCGGCTGCCGCCCTGGTTTCTGTCCTTCATCTTGGCTATGGCAGTCATCAAAAAGAGCATCTGTCCGTCACTGGCTGCCGGAAGTCCATACCCAAAGCGCCCGGCAAAGCCCTTCTTCGCTTCTTTTTCGACGGCAGACTTCTCATTTTTCCATTCGCGTCCAAAGGGCGGATTGGAAAGAATGTAGTCAAAAGTCTGGCCTTCAAACTGGTCGTCAGAAAGCGTATTGCCGTCCTTGATAAAATCAGCGTTGTTGCCCTTGATGAGCATGTCTGCCTTGCAAATCGCGAATGTCTGGTCATTCAGTTCCTGACCGAACGCCATGAGCTCGGTCGAGGAGTTCAGCCGATGCAGATATTCCTCCGCCACGGAGAGCATGCCGCCGGTTCCGCAGGCGGGATCGTAGAGGGTTTTGGCTACATTATTGCCGGAGAGGACATCGTTGTCGTCATAGAAAAGAATATTGACCATCAGCTGGATAACTTCACGGGGTGTGTAGTGCTGTCCGGCGTCCTCATTGTGTGACTCGGAGAACCTTCGAATGATTTCCTCAAAGATATAGCCCATTTCCAGATTAGAGATGATATCCGGATGGAGATTCGCCCTCGGAGAAGTAAATTCCTTGATTACAATATAGAGGATACCCTTATTGGCCATCATGGTAATCTGTCCGTCAAATCGGAACTTCTCCAGAATGTCCTGTACATTCTCCGAGAATCCGTTCAGGTAATCACGGAAGTTAGCCTCAATGTTATCGGGATCATCCAAAAGCCTCTCAAATGTATATTTGCTGGTGTTATAAAATGCTTTTCCAGATACATTCCGAAGAAGGATATCTTTCATGGGGAGGTTTTTTACTTGTTCATATTTCTCAAGAACAGCATCCTTTGTATCAGCTAGGATACAGTCAAACCGCCGGATTACGGTCAGAGGCAGGATTACTTCGCCATATTCATGCGGTTTATATACTCCGGTCAGTTTGTCAGCGATTGCCCAGATCAGAGCCGCTTTTTCATTTACATTCGCACTTAAACTCATTGTCAATCTCCCGATGACCTGTCAGGTTCTTTTCCTCAGTACTTTTTTCCGATGCTGTCCGCAAGTATCCGGACAGTGGGAGTCAAAGGATATTCATTTTATTTTCTTCATATATCTTGCATCCCTATAAGAACCTATTTTTACGATTTTGCCTTCTTTTAACATATTTCTGAGAACAAGTTCTACCGTTTTTACGCTGATGTCCGGTACCTTGTTCAGTATGTCACTCTTTGAAACTGGAACGATTGCATTCAAAAGAAGTGCTTCAACTCGTTCAGATTTTCTGGCTTTTTTTAATGTAATGTCCATAAAAGTCTCATCAAGCTCTTTATAGCATCGATAGAGAATTTGCATAAAATAAACCATAAACGGGGTATAATCATTCTTATTCTCATGCCAGCCGACAGATGACTGTTCCAGCGCATTATAATAGCTTTCTTTGTATTTGTTAATCTGTCCTTCAATGGACATATATCTTCCTATATCGTATCCTGCCCTATACAAAAGAAAAACAGTTAGAAGCCTGGATAATCTTCCATTCCCATCCATATATGGATGTATGCAAAGAAAATCCACAATAAAGCACGGAATAAGTAAAAGATCTGAAATATTAGAATTCTGCCTGGCTTCATAGAACGCCAATAATAACTGTTCCATGGCCTGTGAAGTTTCTTTTGACGATACAGGCTTAAATCTGACACGTCTTGTCCCATCAGGAAGATATTCCATGATCATATTATCATGTGATTTATACTGACCGGCTTCTAAAGGGTTTGCCTCTTCTTCCATCATCCTGTGAAGAGCTTTAATCGTGTCCTCATTCAAATCCATATGTTCATAATTTGTATGAATAAGGTTTAGTGCTTCTTTGTATCCTGAAATCTCCTTCTCATCATGAGTGATGGGAATAGCACCATTTATAATATTTCTGATTCTATCATCAGTCGTTACAATCCCTTCAATCGCATTACTTCCTTTTATTGATTCTACAATTGCCTTTTTTCTCAGTTTTTCATAGGAATCCGCATATTGAAGCTTTCTAAAATCACCTTTGGCACGTAAATCCGCTATGATAGTGGATAATGATACGATATTGGCAGGAATGCTTGTTTCCAAAAAGCTATAATCAAATCTTCTCATAAATATCTCCAAATAAAAATTTACTACCTAAATTTTATAATTTTTTAGGTAGTAAATCAATGATTATTATGAAAAGTCCGGGTCGTTAGAGGATCCCCGGTTACAGCCCCCTCGAATTCGAGGCGTTTTTACGCGATTTTCAGCGCAAAAACCCGAGTGGAACGGCGTTCGCCCCATTCGCGAAGCGAATTCAGCATGGGCGAACGCAAGTTACAGTCACGCCCTCGATAGGGCGTGTCCTGTAACGATCTCCGCCGCTTTATTATTCCAGCTCTATACTGCCATCTATATCTTGTGTCCGCAAGGTCTTTTTCATCCTCTATCCGGTATGGTTTTTCCATCTATTCCGTCTGGTCCGGATCTTTTTCGAGTTTTTTGTAGACGAAATGTAGACATGCACACTTTCACTGTACTACATAGGACCTGTGGTTCTCCGCGCAATTAACCAGGTTCGAAAGAACAGCCTGAACGGAACCCCCAAATGCATCGTCACTGCTATTTATGCTTATCCTCGAAGAATATTCCTTCCATCCTCCATCATTCTGGATAGCCTCGTATATTCCTCTTCCAACATCCACCGACCTTTTTCTGTAATAACATACCATTTCTGCCGACCCTCCTGACGTGTCTTCCTGATTATCCCACTCCCCTCAAACTTAGGAAGCATGGCATAGAGAGTTCCGGGGCCGACAATAACCCGCCCCTGTGAAATTTCCTTCACGCACGCCATGATGTCCACACCACAGCATTCCTGTACAAGTGCAAGGAGAATATAATACATTGGCTCCGACAGAGTCTGAAACTGTTCTCTAGCCACAGAATTTCTCCTCTCTTAACATAAAGGACTGATCACAATCCCAGCTTCTCCCGGAATGTTGCGATTTGTGTTTGGTTCAACGTCTCTGTTATTCCTTGTTTAAATCCAATCACAAGGATTGCTGTTTTTTCAGATTCATGTTCCTGTGCGGGAAGAATATAGCGAACAAAATACAATCCCCCTTCTGCATTGCCTGCCTCAAGATAGATGGCCTGATCTGCATTCCATTCAACTGTCACGTCCCGGATTCCTTCAGCATCCGCTTCTGAAGTCCTTTTCGCACTGGAAACAAGTCTATTCCAGACGAAATCAGCAACGACTCTGTAGGGGGTTTTGCAGAGCTCGTATTCCAGAAATACTCCGTCTTCATCAACAGGCGGATGATTCTCCCATTCTGTAAGTTCCTCATCTGTCCAGGTCCTGCCGGGTCTATTCATTTCTTCTTCCCATGCCTGTAATGCTTCCTCAAATCCCGGAGTTGGGCAGTCAATCTCATATCGGATGACAGTTCCAAGGACGTTGTGCCTGAAGAATGTCGAAAAGCTCTCTGTATCACGCTCATCCCGGATTTCTATAAGATCTGTGACTGCAATAGGCGGGGAAATCTCTTGAATGGGCTTTGGCAGGCTGTCATCTTCTTTCCCATAGACACTTTGAATCATGGAAAAAAACCACACTGCAAAAAGGCAGAACAGACCTGCCAGAATGATCCGGCGCTGTCTCGTTTCGCGAGTTGGACGCCCAAGCTGATTATAGAATTTCACGCCATATATAGCAAACAGGGGAAGCCAGGCAATGCCAAAGTGTATGCTCTGCCATCCTGATGGATGTCTCTGCACCAGGTTCGAAATAAGGAAAACCGCGAGCCAGATAACCAGAGCTGTCCAGGCACAAAGAAGAATCCTATGCAAGATTTTTCCCATACGTCCAATCCTGCAGTTCAGCTGACCTGTCTGCCCAATCTCCTGTTTTTTACGCTTATGCCAGATATATGTATACAAGAGATAAAAAGCCTGCTCCAAAAGGAGTAAAAAGTACATTACTCCAACAGCTAAAAAGATGGGATTGAAGACATTCACTGCAGAATGGGAGAGGCGAAAGTCAAGCAGCAGTATATAGCCCCAAGAGATCAGAAGGATCAGCAAGGAAACAATGAAACCTGTTACAGCTGAGATCTTCTGAGCGCCAAATGATGTTTCCAGACGCTCCTGCGGTGTCAGAATCGGAACGGCGTCCTCCCGGATCCTCCGAAACACTACAAACCGCCCTCGGGAATCGACAAGTTCCCAGCCTGCAGCCTCACAATAAGAGGCAAAATCAAGCGTATCTTCCGTCGGTGCCAGATCGTTTTCCGTGTTCTTTAAAAAGACCTGCACATCATACACCTGCTCCTCCGGCTCACAAGCATCAAATAAAAATCCAAAACAAAACCGGCGGAAGTTCCATCCTCTTCCTGCCATCTTTCCCAGCCAGTCCGCCATTTCGTCACACTGAAGATAGTTAAAGGATACAGGAACCCATTTTCTTTTCACGATCAGCCTCCTACATATCGTGTGTCGATATTACTATATTCACAATATAACATCGATACTCGATATAGTCAACTGGTGTTACTTGGATAATGGCTTTATCTCTATCCCTGCTTTTATATCTCATAAAAAACAGGGATTGCCTGACTGCAAAATCTCTATATTTTATCTGAAGCCCAATGCAATTCTCATCTCCTATACATCGGTTATGCGACCGTTATATCTGACATACAGACACTTCCGTGTCGAATTGGCTAATCACATTTTGACGAAACAATTCATCTTCTACAAGGTGCTCTTTTCTGCTATAATAGTTTACGTGCTGCCATATGCGGTAGGCGGTTATCAGCCCTCACGAAGGCCTGAAAAGGTAATACGGAGGGGCGCTGGACGTCCAGGGGACGTCCGTTCAGTGCCGACCGTAGTGGAACGAAGACCTGTGACCCTCCGAGCAGATAACCGGATCCGGAAGACCAAATCGAACGGGAAACCGTGAAAAATGGAAAACCGAGGAAAGGAATCCTTAGAAAGGAGGGCTGAGCTATGTTGACACTTGAAGGACTGGTAGGTATCCTCAGCCTTGTGCTGGGTGCGTTCAACCTCGTAAAGACTTTAGTCTTTTGCCATCGGCAAAGATAGAGGAAGAAGTAATTCTGAATCGAAGACACAGAAATGACCGCCCAAGCTCTGCAAAAGTGAGGCGGTCATTC